>JAOZMT010000061.1 GCA_029934175.1 Victivallales bacterium
TGAAACAAATGATGAAAATGGATATAAAATAAAAATTTGGGGAATGTAGCAGTTAGCAGTTACCAGTTATCAGTTAGCAGTTAGCAGTTATAAAATAAAAAAAGGAAAAGTTTATGAATGATAAAATTGATAGTTTAATAGAAAATTCAGTATTAGCATCGCCACCTGCGTTGCTATTTAAGATTATAAATAGTTTAGATGGCGAACTAAGTAGTAAACAAATAGGAGAGATTGTTGGACATGACCCGACTGTATCTGTTCAAGTTTTGAAGCTATCTAATTCTTCATTTTTTGGATTTAAAGGACAAATTAATACACTTGATAAAGCTATTAATATCTTAGGGACAAAGACTGTCAGAAATATTGCAGTCACAACTTTATTATTTACACATACTAATAAAATAAAATTACATAACCTTGATATAATGGCTTTTTGGTTAAAATCCTTTCTTGTAGCCGACTTAACAAGAGAACTTGCGATTCGTGCAGGACAGGATGGAGATGAAGGATATATTGCAGGCTTATTGCATGGAATAGGAAAAATTATTTTATATTCTCAAAAACAAGAACCTACAGATTTATTTAAATCAGTTCATTCCAATAAAGAAATTTTAGCTTATGAAGAAGAAGTATGGGGAATAAATAATATTGACTTATCTAAAGAATTATTAACTAGATGGAATTTGCCTGATGATGTTATAGAGGTAATTCATCAACACGGCTCTAATCGTTCTTCAAGTTTATTATCAAAGTGTATTTACCTAGCTTGTGAATTTTCAAATATTGCAACTGACTATTATTATAAAAGCAATGTATCAAAGCCAATATATAAAAGATTACTTAAAGATTTGAACATTCAAGAAGATGATTTTTTAAAGTTTAGCGTTTCAATTCCAGATATTATAGAACGAGGAAAGGCTATTATGAAAGTAATGGGAAGTCGTTCTGCTGTTAGATCTAAGAGAAGAATTGTTACTTTTTCAACTCTTGTTACAAAAAAAGAATATTCGCTTAGTTTCGTTCTGTTAAAATTAATCGGCTTTACTAAAATTGAGATTCTACATCCTGATAAAATAGATGAATTAGAAAGATTAAAAGAATTAGCTAAACAAGAAGAACAAGAAGAAATTGAAGAGATTGAAGAAGTTAAAGAAAAAAAAGAGACTATTGAGCCTAATTTATTAACTGGAATGTTTCGTAGAATTTTGGGTAAGCAAAAAATTGAAGAAGAAAAAACTGAAAAGGTAGAAGATGAAATAGTTGAAAAGCCTGAAATAAAACCTATAAACTGGCAACCTTATGTCTTTTTCGACGGGGTCGATATTCCAGATATTAATAAACGAAAAATTAAAAAATTTATTATTAACAAGCAACAATCAGAAATTGCAACCCCTATTCCTTTTTTATTTTCTGGCAATAATGTAGAATAATATGAATGATTTATCAAATATTAACTTTAAAGAACTTGTGTATCGTGGGATAGAGTCTGAACAATTAGACTATAAAGCAGCACAAGATTGGAATAAATTGAATAGAGTTGGAAAGTCTAAATTTGTTAGACATTGTTTGGCAATGGCTAACACTAAAGGTGGCGTTATTATTGTTGGAGTGAAAGAAAATAGTGCAGGAAATCCTTGTATTTATACTGGATTAACTGAAAAAGAAGCAAAAGGTTTTGACCCTACTCCTGTTGGTGAATTTATAAACAGATTTGCGGACCCGGCAATTCAATTTGACTTAGCACGACCTGTTGTCGATGGAAAAACTTATGCTATATTTATTATTCATAGATTTGAAACAATACCACATGTTTGCGGATACGGTTGTGCTTCGGAGCTGCAGCAAGGTGTTTTTTATATTAGAACAGAAAATGCATCAAGCCGTCCAGCATATCGTGCATCAGAAATGCATGCTATAGTTCAACGAGCATTGCGAAATCAACGAGAATCTTTAGGTAGAATGTTGCGTGGTATTCTTTATGAAAATCAAAATGCAGGAAATCCTGATGAGTATGAATATTATTTTAATGAATTATTAAAGGACTCAAGAAATGCAATAAATAAAAATAAAAAACATAGTGATAATATTTACTGTGATATATCAGTTTATCCAAAAGAGTGTATAAAAGATAAATTTAGTTTATCGGAGTTAAAGAATACAACAAAGCATATATTATGCACAAATCGCAAATTACAATTCATTAAGTTGACTGATATTGACACTGGTTTTTCAACAAATACATCATTTAGATTTTTTTCAAATGATGATTTACGATATTGGCAAGTTTTTCGTTCAGGACTGCTTCACTGGAGTTATGAGATAGATACAGTTAAACAAATAGAATACGATTCTATTATTCAAATTTGCACAGAGTCGCTTTCGTTTATTAGTCAATACTTTATAGATTTAGGATATGAAGGAGAGCTTTTTGATATTAACATAACAATGAAAAATGTTCAAAATGCACAAATCGCAAATTTTTTACCAAGTGAAAAAGCATTTATATGTCAAATTCCTGAAATAAAAATTCAAATGGAGAGAAATATGATAGATTTATCAAATGGAATAATTAAACATTCGGAGCGAATGATTAAAGAAATATGTGAACGATTTAATTTGTCGGCTGGTCGGCATAATGATTTATTAATACGCCTTAAACAACAACTGGAGGAATAAAAATGATAAGAATAAAATCAATTTTAAGTATGTTACTTTTTACCGTTGCGATATATGCAATGGCTGCAACTTTACGATGTAGCAATTGTAAAAAAAGAATTAGTGGACAGTATCTAAAATCAAGTTCAGGACAAATTTTTTGTGGTTCAAAATGCTACAAATCAATCTTGCCAAAGTGCGTTGTTTGTAAAAAAAGATATAACAAAGGATTTGTTTCTGCAAGTGGCGAAAAATATTGTTCTAAAAAATGTTTATCAACAACTTGGAAAGTTTGCGATTTATGCAAAGAGCATAAACCTACAGGAATAATTACACATAATAAAGTATTTTTCTGTGCGACTTGTGCAAAATTGCCAAAGTGCTTTTCGTGCAATGAACCAGATCATTGTTTCAAACTTTCAGATGGAAGAAATATTTGTCATAAGTGCAAAAAAACAGCCATTGAAAAAGAATTTGAGGCAAAAAAGCTATTGCAGTCTGTAAGAAATGTGATGCGAAATGAATTAAAACTTTTTACAGATAATAAAATTACAGTGCGTTTGGTTGACCAAGCAACTTTATCAGATATAGCAGGTCATTCAGATAACCGAGAACTTGGTTTATATAGGTATAAATGCACATATACAACAGTTACAGAGACAAAAAAACGATTATTTCATAAAGAAGAAAAATCTACAAGCATTAAAAATAAAAAAGAATTCTTTTCTGTCTTATTACTATCACATATACCTAAAAAAAAGATGATAGAGGTTATTTCACACGAATTAGCCCATGATTGGATGCAAGCATATTATCCTAATATAAAAGATATTAAAGTCAAAGAAGGTTGGGCTGAATATGTTGCACATTTGATGAATTCTGTTTATGGACAAAACTTTATGAACTCTCGTATGGAAAATAATCCAGATCCAATATATGGTGGTGGATTCAGAAAAATAAAAGCAATTGCTGATAGAGATGGAAACAAAGCTGTTATTAGATATTTAGAATACTGTAATAAATAGAGTAAAAAAACTGACAGATATACTGTGAACGGTTGAAAGCAAAAAACATCGAATTTCAGACTTACACTTAATTAAATAAAAAGTCCAAATTGAATTCCGCAGTTAATTCAATCTTTTAAGGGGATTACTGGATTGTTGGATTGTATTTTTCAAGCAATAATCCAAAATCCATTAATCCAAAAATCCTTTTCCTAAAACGGATTTATCTTTGCATTTTCTCTTTTTATCTCCAGCAGTAAAGTGTGAGCTATGGAATTTATGATAGAAAGTTTTAAATTAAATATACGCAGCGCATATTAGCATTAATTATTTTTATTCATTATCTCCTTTGTCTCAACTCCTTATTAAAATCCTTCTGGAATTTCTATTTTCATAGACCAAATAAAAGAAGAACCTACATCAACCTCACTTTCACATACCAAGTCCCCTTTTAAGCGTAAAGCTATTTTTTTTGCAATAGCCAATCCTAAACCAGATCCGCCGTAAAGTTGTGCAATAGAAGTATCTGCTTGTGTGAATGGATTGAATATATCTTTTATTGATTCTTTAGCAATACCAATACCTGTATCAGTTACTTTTATAATTAAGTATTCTCCTTCAGTAAAGCTTGTAACTGTAATTTGTCCTCCATCTTTAGTAAATTTAATAGCATTTGACACTAAGTTCATTAGAACTTGCTTAAATCGCAATAAATCACTTGATATAACCTCTGGGAGAACTCCTTCTTGTTTGAATTCTAATTTTATATTTTTATTTTTTACTAAAGGTAAAAATGAATGTCCAACAGTCTCAAATATTTCTGTAGGTGCAACGGGCTGAATATGAAAAGGCATATCATCAGATTCCATTTTTGCAAAGTCTATGATATCCTTCACCAGTGCCAATAAGTGTTCACTAGAAGAAGATATTTGTGATAAGAATTCTTTCTGTTCATCATCTAAATTAGTATTTTTCAGCATATCAGTAAAACCCATAATAGAATTTAGTGGCGTCTTGACATCATGTGAAACAATTGCAAAAAACTGACTTCTAATATTTGCATTTTTTTCTATCTCTTTCTTAGATTCTTCAAGAGCTTGTTGCGCTTGTTTATGTAATGTTATATCATGAACATACCACGCTCTGCCAACAAAATCATCATCTGATTCGTCATTTAATGGTGCAGAATATAATTCATAAGTTTTTCCATTTTTCAATAAAATATCACTGAGAATTAACCCGTGAGCTGAGTGTGATATTTTGAGATTTATCTCTGAAAGTTTTTGAGGTTCTACAAGTTGCCTTGATGCTTGTTTGAAAAAGTTTGAACCATTCTTAATAGTTTTATTGCCTTTCTTTAAGCCCCACATATTATAGACAAGAGAATTTGCCGATATAATTTTATCATAAGGGTCTATAACTAAAATTCCATCAGGAGATAAATTATTTACAGATGATAATGTAACATTTCTCCCTTTTAAATGGTCTCTTGCTTTTTCAAGTAGAGATTCCAATTGTATTTCACGCCAAATTTTTTGAACAGTTGAAGGTAAATTATCTAAAAAATCTGTATTTTTAATTAAATAATCTTTAGCACCTTTTTTCAACATTTTAACCGCCATTCTCTCGGAACCGCGTCCAGTTGCAACAATAAAAGGTGTTGTAATATTATTTTTGTGTAATACTTTGATGAATTCTTCTCCAGAATAATCAGGCAAAGCCAAATCTGTAATGATTAAATCAGCTTTATTAACAGCTAACCATTCTAGAGCCGACCTTGCTGTTGAAAATGCATAAGTCGCATATTCATTTTTTTCTAATCTTTTACATATTAATTTATTTAGTGCTTTGTCATCTTCTACGACTACAACCTTAATCTTATTATTGTTCATTAATTAATTCTCCATAAGTAGGTAGTTCACAAATTTCAATAAAGTTTATTAAATGCTGAATTGATGTGACAAATTTTTTATAATCCACCTGTTTTTTTAAATATAAACAACAACCATCCTTATAGCACTCTGCAACTTCTGTAGGTCTATCACTTGTTGTCATCATTATAATTGGTATCGATTTTAATTCTTCTCGTGTCTTAAAAAATTTTAAAGCTTGAACTCCATCTACTTTTGGCATTCTGATATCCATCATAATTAGAAGCTTACTTTCTAAATCTACCTTTTTCTCTTCACTTTGATTTAATGCTATTTCAATAACTTCTTGACCATCTTTCGCTCTAATACAAGTAGCATTTACTCCAGTTCTTTTTATATTTGTTTTTATTAACTGTGCTGCGGCATCATCATCTTCTGCTATCAATATTGTTAATGGTGATTTTTTATCCATTTCTATCTCCTTCTTTTATCATATTTTTATTTAAACCCACGCATTTATGACTTACTATTTCACAAATTCTAAGAAAATCAAGTTTTTTTCTGTTTATATTTATCATTCTTTAAAAGTTAAAAGAAGCTGTTGTGTTATTTTTCTTGATAGGTTCGCCTGTAACTCCAAAGCGTTTATAAGATCTTTCTGTTAGAACCCGTCCTTGATTCGTTCGCATAATATATCCTTCTTGAATAAGATACGGCTCATAAACCTCTTCTATTGTTCCAACTTCTTCGCCAACTGCCACTGCTATATTTTTTATTCCTACAGGACCTCCTTTGAATTTATTTAACATAACTTCTAGTATTTTATTATCCATTTCATCAAGACCATTATCATCAATATCTAACATTTCAAGAGCTATTGCAGCTGTCTCTAAAGTTATATGATTATTAGCTTTTACTTGAGCATAATCTCTAGCCCATTTTAGAAGATTATTAGCAATCCTTGGTGTTCCACGACTTCGGCGAGCTATCTCATAAGCTCCTTTATCATCTATTGTGATATTAAGTATTTTTGCAGAACGCACAATAATTTTTTGTAAAAACTCAGCATCGTAATAATCCAATCTACACGACAAAGCAAACCGAGACCTTAAAGGGCTTGATAGTAAACCTTGTCTAGTTGTTGCTCCTATGAGAGTAAAACGAGGTACATTTAATCGCACAGACCTAGCTCCTGGACCTTGGTCAATCATAATATCAATAAAATAATCTTCCATTGCACTATACAAATATTCCTCAACTGTAATATTAAGTCTATGGATTTCATCAATAAATAAGATATCTCCTTCTTCTAATGATGTTAATAATCCTGCCAAATCAGACGGTTTATCAATTACTGGACCACTAGATGATTTAATATTCGCTTCTTTTTCATTAGCAACAATATACGCTAAAGTAGTTTTTCCTAATCCTGGAGGACCACTCAATAAAAGATGATTTAGAGGTTCTTTTCTCATTTTAGCAGCTTGGACATATAATTCCAATTTTTCTTTAACTTTTTTCTGTCCAGGAAAATTAGCAAAACTTTCGGGTCTTAAAGTTTTTTCTTGATTTTCATCTTTTTTATTTAATGTTGATGTAACAAATCGTTCTGACATAATTTACCTTCCTAAGTCCATGAATCAAGATCTATAATACCGATTCTAGCAGCATATTTTATTAGATCAATTGATGTTTTTAAATTTAATTTATTCATAATATTAGATTTATGATTTTCTACAGTCTTTTTACTGATTTTTAATTGTGTTGCTATATCTTTTACATGTTCTCCCTCTGCAATCAATCGCATTATTTCCTGTTCTCTTGAAGTTAATTGACTATAACTTTTATCTAAATCATTAGAACCTTGTGAATTATTAGTTACAAGTTTTAATGATAGATTAGGATCAATATATTGGTTTCCATCTACAATAGAGTGAATTCCTTCAAGTAATTTAGCCGATGCAGACTCTTTTAATACATAACCTTTAGCTCCAGAAGCAAATGCTTCTGTAACATAATCCATTTTAGAATACATACTTACCATTAAAATCTTAACATCTTTTAATGCTTTTATAAGTTTTTTTGCTAAAGCAATACCATTCTCATCAGGAAGTGAAATATCAAGTAAAATCACATCTGGTTGTTTTTGTATAGCAATCTCTAGTCCTATTGCTCCAGTCCCAGCTTCGCCTATAATTTCTAATGATTTATCTCGCTCAATGACAACCTTTAATCCTTCTCTAAATAATGCATGGTCATCTATTAGTAAAAGTGTAATTTTTTTATCCATAATAATATCTCCGTTTATCTATATATCTAGTAAATCTTTAATAACTTCCGATGCAATAATCATACCTGCAACAGATGGCACAAAGGACATACTCCCTGGTATTTCATGTCGTATAACACAAGTTCTATCTTTATTTGGGCAAATACAATTTGTTTTACAATCTCCATCTATTGCAATAGGTTTTCTTTTCTCTTCTGGAGAAAAAAGAACTTTTAAATTGTTAATTCCTCTTCGTCTTAATTCTTTTCTCATTACTTTTGCTAATGGACAATTAAAAGTTTTTGAAATATCTGTTATTTCCAGTAGTGTAGGATCAATTTTATTACCTGTCCCTAAGCAAGAAATAACCGCCTTATTATATTTTTTACATCTTTCAATAAGATCTAATTTAGCAGAAACCATATCAATTGCATCAATAATATAATCAGAATCAACATCTAAAATTCTTTCAGCAGAATCGCTATTGTATAATTCTTTAAAAGACTCTACATTAGCTTTATTATTAATTAGTTGAATTCTTTCTTTCATAACTTTAACTTTTGATTGTCCCACAGTATTTCTCAAAGCGTGAATTTGTCTATTAATATTTGTCAAGCAAATATCATCATCATCAACCAAAGTAAAATTCCCAACTCCACTCCTTGCAAGTCCTTCGGCTACAAAAGAGCCCACTCCTCCAACTCCAATAATTGTTACATGGCTTTTTCTTAATAAATTTAAAGCATCTGTTCCTATTACCATTTCAGTTCGTGAAAATTCGTGAAGCATTTTATTCCTTTTTATTTATTCCTATATTTATTATATCCTACTTGATAATATAACCATTTTTTTAGACTTTTCAAATGATTATTTATATAAAATAATAAATATATCAAATCAAAACTTCATTTTTAATATAAATACTAACATTTTGGGGTTCATTATTGTCCAATAAGGAATAGAAAATTTTGAGGACAATGCTTTTTATTAGAGTAAAGCAAACAAAGTCAAGTTATTTGGAAACAAAAATCCACTTTTATTAATCGACAGTTATGTTGTTAAAAATTCCTTCCTATTATTGATTAGTTTATCTATGGCAAAGATTTTATCCATAGAACTTTTATTAACCAATTTGCTAAATGCTTTTTTTATTTTTTCTTTAAAAGTCCCTCCTCCATTAGGACGGTTATTTTTTCTCATTTTTTGTTTTTTATATTCATTATTTTCTTGAACTCGTTTTTTTCAACTCCTTTTAATACATTTAGAGGAGTTGTTCCATGTTTAGGTATAGCAATATTATCATTAATATTTATGACGCACACGAGCCATGAGCAAAGAATTTATAATTAAGAGGATTTTTATTAGAGCCGAGAATATGCTTTTTCAAGTTATTTCTAAAAGAT
>JAOZMT010000062.1 GCA_029934175.1 Victivallales bacterium
CGTTCACGACGCTTTAGCGAGGGTGATTAGACTATGCTGATGTCATAAGACAAAAACATTGTAAAATCATCTTTTCGAACGGAGCGCCGCGCGTCTCGCCGGCACAAATACTTAGATACACCTTGTCAGATTTTTTCTTTTAATTTATATTTCCCTATTTGATTCATTTATTCTCTTTTTTATTTAAACAAATTCTTGATGTAAAACTAATTGAGCTTTTTCAAAGTCTTTACGGTTTACAATAAATTGAATATTAACTTGTCGCATACATTGGTCTAATCCTAAAATGTTTATTTTTGATTCAGCCAATGCTTTTGATGCCCTTGATAAAAATCCAGGTATTTTCATATTACTACCAATGACTTCAACTATAGCAATCTTATCTATCCCTAATTTTGCTCCTTTAAATTCTTTAGATAATGCTTCTTTTAAACCATTTAAATTATCAGTTTTTTCAGAGATAAAGTGAGTAATAGTGTTTGCATTTGTATTTTTTGCAATATATGAAATATTGAAATTTTTGAAGATTTTTAAAATTTTATAATCATAACCAATACTTCCAACCATTTCAGGGTCAAATAATTCAACCGCAATTAAATCATCACGACCACAAATCATTTCAACTCTAGGTTCAGGTGAAACATAATTTTTGCTTATTAAAGTTCCTGGATGTTTAGGATCAAATGCATTTTTTACACGAATAGGAATATCTGATAATTCCATCTCTTTCGATGCTTTTGAATGAATTGCTTCCATATCCATATCTGCAAGCTGATCAGCTATATCAAAATTAGTATTTCCTATAATTTTTACATTTTCAAGTCCCATTAATTTAGGGTCTCCAGTGCATAAGTGAAATTCTTTATGAATAATTCCTTCAGATGCTTTTGTTAAAACTGCAATTTTACTAAAAGTTATTTCGCTGTAACCTCTATCAAAGCTATTCATTATGCCTTCTTCACATTTTACATATCCAGTTGCTATAGGAAGAGTTGTAGAGAAATTTATTCCTTCAAAGCTCTGAGAAATCATATCATCTAATGGTTGAACTTTAAATTCACGCCAGCCTGTCAAATCTGCGAAGTGTGCATTAATATTTTTACTTTGTAGAATTAAAGTTGAATTATATGCACTATGTGCTTCACCAACAGCAGATAAAAATTCTCGGCAAGCAGGCAGGTAATCAGAAGGGTTAAAATGTCCAAATGAACGAAGTCTCATTAAATCTATCAATGATGAACGAACTCCATTGATTCTTTCTTTAATAAATTTATCAGCTTTTTCTACATCTAATCCTAATTTTTCAAAACCATGATTAATTTCAATCATTTTTTCAAGAGTTTTATCAAGAGCCCCTTCCCATTCTCCATCTTTTGCGAAGTATGCATAAACGCCTGGCGAACCATCTTTTTTATTTTCCAATAGTAAATTTGTAATTCCACCATAAGCAGATACCACAAAAATTCTATTATAAAATTCATTGTCTTTTTTATCAGCAATGATAATATTATCCAATAACTCATCGAAGCGAGTCATTGAAGTTCCTCCCACTTTTTCAACTGTGTGCATAATTTTTCCTGTTTTTTATGGCATTTCAGAAAGTAGTTGATACTTCTTATTGTTCAACCCCATTCGGGGTTGTAGTTTGGTGGGATGTAGTCCGTAGGTTAAAACCTACGGCTATTCACATTTAACCCCTCCGGGGTTAGGAAATTATCCGCTAGGGTAATATATGAATAGCCACGGGGTTTAACCCGTGGAAATAATCACATAACATTCAACCCCGAATGGGGTTGCACAAAGAGTAAACGACCTTTTTAAGTCTAATCCGAACCTTGCCTTTTTTGTATTTTAAATTCTTTAAGAGAATTCTTTAATTGATATTTTGCTAGCTCCCAATCAATTAATTAATTCATCTTCTCCTGCTGCAATTTTAGAATCCCTTTTTATTAATTCTTCTTCATGCCATTTGGGAGATGAAAAATCTTTAGAAGTATGAGAAATATCATCCCATACTTCTTCAATTGTTAAAAATTTTTCACTTAAAGTCATTTCTTTTAATGGTAATATTGTTATCAACAATATCCACCTATTTAATTATTTTTCAAGTTATCCTATAATTTTTTTATCAAAATAAGACCTCAATTCATCAATAGATATCCTGACTTGTTCCATTGTGTCTCTATCTCTTATTGTCACTGCATTATCATCTAATGAGTCAAAGTCAAAAGTTACACAATAAGGAGTTCCGATTTCATCTTGGCGACGATACCTTTTTCCTATACTGCCTGTTACATCAAATTCACAACGGAAATATTTTCTCAAATCATTGCAAACTTTTTCTGCCGATGTAGATAATTTTTTAGATAATGGAAGAACTGCGATTTGAACAGGAGCAACAATTGCAGGAAACCTAAATACAACCCTAGCTTCTTGTGCCTTACCTTCTTTTTGAGTGTCTGCCATATCTTCATCATAAGCATTACATAACAATGCAAGAACAGTTCTATCTAATCCAACAGATGTTTCTACTACTGTGGGAATAACCTTTCTTTTATTCTCTTGATCAAAATACTCAAGGTTTTCGCCTGAATGCTCTTGATGTTGTGACATATCCCAAGTTCCTCTGTGATGAATACCCTCTAATTCTCCCCAACCAAATGGGAATTTAAATTCTATATCAACCGCAGCTTTTGCGTAATGTGCAAGAGTATCATGGTCATGTGTTCGTAATTGTTCTTTAGTAAATCCTAAAATATCATAGTAGTAATTTAATCTCTCATTTTTCCAATAATCATACCATGTCATAGAATCTTCTTCAAAACAGAAAAACTCCATTTCCATTTGAGTAAATTCTCTTGATCTAAAAGTGAAGTTTCTAGGATTTATTTCATTTCTAAACGCTTTTCCTATTTGTGCGATACCAAAAGGTAATTTTTGTCTTGCAGCAATTCGGACTTGATGAAAATCAACAAATATAGGCTGACATGTCTCAGCTCTTAAATATGCAACATGATCTTCATCAAATACTGGTCCTACAAATGTTTTCATCATCAAATTAAATTCTCTTGGCTCTGTTAAATCTTTCGATTCACAGTTAGGACAAGTCTCAGGATCTTCCATTTGATCTACACGATGACGAGACTTACATTCTCTACAATCAGTCATCATATCACCAAATTTATCTAAATGTCCAGATGCTTTCCATACTTTAGGATGACAAATTACTGTAGAATCTAGACCTTCAACATTAGATCTTGCTTCTACAGTGTAACTCCACCACAATTGTTCAATAGCTTTTCTAAGTGCTGTTCCATAAGGTCCGTAATCCCAGAAACCTTGAATTCCACCATATATTTCAGAACTTTGAAATATAAACCCTCTTCTTTTACATAAAGAAACCAACTTTTCCATAGAAACTGGAGATGTATTGTTTGACATTTTTTTACCTCTTTTTTAATAGCTTAGAGCTACGAGCTTTGAGCTACGAGCTGCGAACTATGCATTTTTAAATTTATATTTTTATACCCCAAGCAATTTTTGCTTCAGATAAGCTTAATCCTTTTTATGTTTTTTACATGAAATACCTTTCTTAGACACAGACCATTCTCCTGTATCAATCTTTCGTTGATATAACCATACTTCGTTTTTTATATTATTATTTTTCTTAAATTTATATTTAATATGAAAATATACATTATCACCATCTCCTTCTCCAGGATGTGCAGATAAGGCAATTTTATCAGTATTTGATTTATTGAAATCTGATATAACTTCTTGTTCTGTAGGAACTCCACAACCAAATAAGTTAATGCAAATAATAATTATTAATATTTTGATAATTATTCTCATTTTGCCTAACAATCAAAAATTTCTATTTGCTTGACCTCTTTTCATTTTTTGTCCTTTTGATTGCCTCTGCTTCATTCTATCTTGTTTAGGTTCTTCTAGCATAAAAGCATACCATGGATTTCCTAGTCGTGAATTTGAAAAATATCTAATTTTACCATTTACAAGAGCTTCCCAATTATCACTTATAATTGGACTAATAGTTTTAGATTTACCTTCAGCTAACACTTCAATAGCTCGTTCAATTTCTTTATTCTTAACTAATACCCAAGAATATAAAGCATATATCAATTCAGCATTTTCTCCTTTAAATTTTTTAGAATATTTAAGAAATAATTTATCTAGATTATCTCCTTTAGTTTTATATTCAAGAGCCATTCGAATGCAAGCTGATTGATTATCCATTATTAATGCCTCTGATGCACATTCTTTTGCTTTTTCAAAGTCACGCATTTGAAAATAGAATTGCATACGCATTGAAGCCATTTGTTTTTTTAGAAGAAAACTCCATTTAAAAAATGGTTCCATATCTTTTGTTGCTTCCAATGCTTTTTCTATAAATCCAAATTGAACTTTTTCTAAAACTTTTTGCATTGTTTTTTGTCCACCAACAGGTCTCATTTGAAAGGTATTCATCTTTTTCTGAACTTGTAGTTGACCTTCTTGCATTATACTTTGAATATTTAAGTTAATTACATTTAATCTTTTGCGAAGTAAAAAGCCTAGTCCAACTTGTGAAATAGCCAAAGACAATAACCCTAAAAGACTACCCCACACATAATGAATATCACCTAAAAATATAGATAATATTGAAACAATTACCCCTAATCCAATTGCAATTCCTAATCCTAACATATATAAAACTCCTTATTTAATTTATATTTTTTATTAATAAGTGTTTAATGTAGCATTTTATTGGGAAATTTCAATAATTATCAAGTAAAATAATTGTTATTTTATAAATCAGTTGTAATAAAATAAGGATTTAGATCAATTCTACATCTGTTTTGACAACATTTCTTGAAGTTTAGCTTGAAATTGCTCTAAGTCTTCTTTTGTTGGTTCTCCTATTTGTTTATCTAACCCTAATTGTCCCATTTGGTCTAATGACCAGTTAGATTTCGCACCTGTTGCAAATATTACACTTCCACTGACAAGAGTCCCTGGAACTTGAATTTTACTTAATTCAATAATTGTTTCACCCGTTCCGTTTAAAACAGGTGCTTCATCTAATTCTTCTTCTATTTCTTTAACAGGGTCAAATTGTTTCCAATCAATATTTTCTAATTCTGCAGACAATATTCTCAAATCAAGAAATGTAATTTGATGTTTATGCTCTTTATCTAAAATCTTTTGGATTTCAGATAAAGAACTTCCCTCTTGTAACAATTTTGCAATAATTTTTTTTAATTCAATATCCTTCATTTTTTCTCCTTTTTTTAGTATTCATATTTTTCTAACATTTTATAACTATCTTTCACCTTTATCTACAATTATATGTTTTCTAACAACTGTAGGTATATCCATATCAACTCCATCAACAGTAAATGGTTCTGTCTTCGTGAATTTACCTCTTGAGATAGAGACAAGTGGCAATTCGGGTTGCTTTGCTTTGTTTTTTGCATATCTAGGAAGTATTGTAGAATTTTGTTTTACTTGATCTTTCACTAGTCTTGTAGTTATCACAGTTAATTGAACTTCATCATCGTATAAATCATCATTATTGACTCCTACGATTAATTCTATATTTTTTCCTTTAAACAACTCAGAAACTGAGTCTAAGATAAATTTCATTTCACTAATAGGGAAATTTTTATCAGCTGTTAGAGAGATTAAGATAATATCAGCATTGAAAATTTGTTTTCTACCTCCAAGCAAAGGAGAGTCTAGCATTTTATCTATAATACTATTTGCTCTAGTTTCTTTATTATCACTCTTATTTATATGTCCTATTGCAATAGCACTGTCATTTTTTTTCTTGTTAAAAACTCTTTTAAAATGAGCGAAATTATTAGTAATAAGTTTTTCACATCTAAGTATTTCACTAAGACCTAATGCGGCTCGTGCAATTTCAATATTAACTTTTTCAAATGATTCAAGATTGCCAGTTTCTGGAGGAATAGATGCCGACATTAAATTATTTGAAATAGTTATTAAAACATCTGCACTAGCTTGTAAATCATTTGCAACTTTAGTAGCATTTTTATCTGCAACAGCCCCTTCGAAAGAAAATGGAGTTGTGCAAAGAAAAATACCGGGGCGTTTTAGTTTATTTTTTATAATTCCAGCCAAAATTGACAACCCTGCCGTGGTCCCCCCACCTAAGCCCCCAACAACAATAAAAGATGTTGAGTCTTTTAAATTTTCAATGATTTTTTTTCTTACCATATATCCAAAAGCATTAATACCTTTTCTAGAATCTCCTCCACAGCCGTAGCCTTCAGTATTATCAAATCCAAGAGGTAATTTATTATCAATACAAGAATCCTCTAATGATTGTCTATCAGTATCTATTATTAAATAGTCTATAACATTGCGTGAATCAAGTTTTTTTGCATAACTCGCAAACTTCACACCAGCTCCACCAACTCCAATTAATAATATTTTCTCTTTTACTATATTTTCCATAATTAAAACTCTATTGCATCCAGTATTTTTTTTCCAATTTTTTGACATTTAGAAAAAATATTTTTATTTGATTTAACCTCTTTATCTATATTTAATTCTAAAGCAGCATATTTCAATAATCCACAAAGAACGGCATATTCAGGCTCTATTAAATCAGTTGTTATCCCTGTAATTTCAATAGGTTTACCAACTTTAATATTATAACAAGGGAAAACCGATTTTAATATATCAGTAATGCCTGAAATTTTAGCGCCTCCTCCTGTGATTACTATATTCTTTGGCAAATTTACTCCAGTGGCATCATCAAAATCTTTTTTAATTAATTTGAAGATTTCCTCAAGTCTGTGATTTGCTATTTTTACAAATGAAGAAGATGGTATTTTTATTGTTTTTTTACCACCAGAAGTTGTAATTTCAACCATTCCTGTCATTGAATTATTCACATCTAAACAATTTTCTTTTAAGATAGCATTGATAACCTTTTTTTCATTTATATCAAGGACTACAGAAATATCGTTAATAACATGTTCTACTCCTAATGGCAAAACTTCACTATTTAAAATTCCATTATAATGAATTAAAATATATTCCGTAGTTCCTGCTCCAAGGTCAATGATAAGTGTAGCTTCTTCTTTTTCTTGCTCTGTTAATACCCCAAACATTGATGCCAGCCCACTAAATGTAGTATGGACTTTATCATGATCTAAACCAACCCTTTCAAGAATTGAGCTAAAGCTAGATATTCGAAGATTATTACCATAAATGATATGTGAATGTGCTGATAATTTATATGCTTCATGTCCTTCAGGTGTGCGTAGCGTATGTTTATCATCTAATCTGAAATATGATGAGATAGAATTAATTATTTCAGAACTTTCATTTGCTTGAAGATGCATTGAATCTTTTGTTGCTTTAACTACATCATCTTCTCGTATTTTTCTATCTTCTGAATGAATATGAACAGTTCCAATACCCTCTTGTGATTTTATATGCCCACCAGTTATAGCTAGAAAAATTGTATCATCTGGAAATATAGTAGCCTCATTTATTTGATCAAGAACTTTCTTTAAGACTTCGGTAGCTTTCTCTACATCTGTAACTTCACCCTTTATAATTGCTCCATCTGATGATTCTGTTGCATATTGTAAAACTTTTATCTCTCCACTTTCGCATAGTTCTGCTACAATAGCACTAATCTTTGAAGTTCCTAGCTCTATTCCAGTTATAATTTTTTTTGACTTAAACATTTTACCTCCTCTTACCTTTCTATAGGTTTTATGTGTTTACCTCTAATTATAGAACTAGGGTCTTTTTCTAAAGAGGATATAAATGAAGATATCAAGTCTAATGTATTTTCTAATTTATATAACATTAATAATAATTCTTGTTTAGATTTTAAAGTTGTTTTATTAAAAGAGTCTGATGCCACTCCCATTTTATCTAAATTTTTATTAAGAGATAAAGTTGCAATTTGGCTTGATTTTTCAAAATTTTCAATTGATAATGATGTCTTTTTTAAAGTCTCTATAGCTTCTTTCATCACTTCTTGAGCTAATTCAGATCTCTGTGCTACTTGTATGCTTGCTATTTCTTCTTCTAATTTTTCTGATAGCTTCGTAATAGAACTCATACTAGCATTAAAATTATTAATACTTTTAGACATTGTTTCTTTTGTGAATGCTTCTTTTATGTTTGAAGTGCTTTCTTTTAAATTAGCACTTGTTTCAGACATATCACTTAAAATATTATTTACTTTACCTTTTTCTAATAGAGTTTTTATAGATTGTAAAATTTCACGCATATCTTTTGCTATAATTTGTGGCTCTATTTGAGATATTTTTACAAAAACATCAGAAACACTTGTCTTTAAATCGCTAAAAAGTGATGGAGTAGAAGGAATAAAAATATATTTTTCATCTTCATTATTTCTATTTTTTTTATTACTTTTTTTTGAACTAATATAATAATCACATTCGATATATTTCATACCTGTAATTCCAGCCATTTCTAGTCTAGTTCGCAAACCATCATTTATTTCTTTATTCAAAAGTTTTCTAACTTCTTCCATAGGATTTAACTTACTTATAGTTTTTTTATTTGTGAAATCTATAGCAGATAACTTAATTTCCATATCAACCTTTATCGTTTTGTTACTAGGCATAATAGAGATATGAGACACTTTCCCAACAGGCACACCTTTGAATTTCACAGCCGAACCAACCTCTAACCCTTGCACAGATTCATTAAAGAGTGTTTGACAGCGGATAGTCGGCTCAAACATTTCAGCTAAGCCAAATAAAAACAAACCTATAAAAAATGTAATTATCCCAAAAATTACAAATAACCCCAATCTAAATTTATTTACATTTTTCATCTATAGCCTTTAAGTTTTGAACAATTAAAAATTCCCCATGAATATGTGTTAGTTTTAACACCTAGACTAAAATATATCATCTTTTTTTTAAAAGTCCACTTTTTTATATTTTTTATAGCTTATTTTTAATATAATTCTGAATCCGTGAGGTTTTTATGGATGAGTTCCTCTTTAATTTTATGTTTAGGTGTTTATGAGAAATCGCAGGCATACCTAAATGGAATTCCGAGAATTTTTCATAAATACCTAAGTGTGAAAGAAATTTTGCAAATCGCCGTTAAAAGTTCACAGATTCAGGATAATATCTTGGCTAGTTTCATATTATGCATAAAACTACTTTACACTTTAGTC
>JAOZMT010000002.1:0-7331 GCA_029934175.1 Victivallales bacterium
ATATTATCCTTTTTTATTTGTCTAAATTGCATTTTTCTTGCTTGAATATTGAAAAATCCTTGTTGAATATTGGATATTCAATTTTTTATATTTAGCTTTCACATACAGGCTGAGAGCATAGATCGCAAGTTAAGTATAAGGACACATACAGTATCATGCTATGAATAAAATAATCATAAATAATTCAATGGTTTTATAAAACAAATTGATTTTTATACTGCAAACGGCTGAAAAATAAACTTCCTGAAAGCGCAAACAACAGCTCTTTTTAATTTTATAAATAATTGGTTACTTCTAGTAGTCAAGAATTTATAAAATCAAAAATAGCAATTATTATCATCTTTCAAAAAGTATATTTTTCAACCGTTCACAGTATATCTTTAAAAAACTTATGGATTTAGGAGAAAACTGAATTTTCCTACTTTTATAAAACTCTAAAAAATCCTCTTAATTTCTTGAAAAATTCATTGATAAATGTATATTACTTGTTAATTAAATAAAAAATATTATTTTAAATAAAGAAACAGGAGCGAGAATGAGTAAAGTAAGAAGTTATTATCCTGACAAACAAGGATTATATGATTCAGCAAATGAACATGATGCATGTGGAGTAGGTTTTGTTGCAAATATTAAGAACAAAGCTAGTCATACTATCATAGAAGAGGGAGTGCGTGTTCTTGATAGGATGGCACATCGTGGAGCTTTGGGTGGAGATAATGAAACTGGTGATGGAGCAGGAATAATGCTTCAAATTCCTGATGAATATTTTCAAAGAGTAATGAAAGAAGATGGAATTGATTTTCCATCTAAAGGTCAATATGGTGTTGGAATGGTCTTTTTGCCACAGGAAAAAGATTTAGAACAAAAATGTATTGATATTGTTGATAAAGAAATAGAAAATGCAGGTTTGAAAACAATTGCGTGGCGTGCAGTTCCTACTGATACTACAAAGTTAGGAGCTTTAGCAACAAAAACAGCTCCTACTATTAAACAAATATTTATTGGTTCTGATGAAAGTATTGATACTGATGGAATAGATAGAAAATTGTATATTGTTAGAAAAATGGTAGAGAGAGAACTTAGAAAATTTGATGAGGCAATTGGAGAAATGTTCTATATTTGCTCAATGTCTGCACGAACTATTATTTATAAAGGATTATTGCACGCTCCGCAAATTCCACAATTTTATCTTGAATTAAATGAAAAAGATTGCAAGAGTGCATTGGCTATAGTTCATGCTAGATATAGCACAAATACATTCCCTATGTGGCATTTAGCTCATCCGTTTAGAGTTGTTGCTCATAATGGAGAAATTAATACACTTCGTGGAAATGTAAATCAAATGCGTGCTAGAGAACAATCTATGCAGTCAGATTTATTTAAAGATGATTTACATAAATTGTTTCCTGTTATAAAAGAAGGTTTAAGCGATTCTGCTTCTTTAGATAACGCTGTAGAATTTTTTATGGCAAATGGTCGTTCATTACCACATACAATGATGATGATGATTCCACAAGCTTGGGGAGAAAAATATTTATTAGAAGATGATTTAAGAGGTTTCTTAGAATATCATGCAGGATTAATGGAGCCATGGGATGGTCCTGCTGGCGTAGCTTTTTCAAATGGGAAAGAAATAGGTGCTGTTTTAGATAGAAATGGATTAAGACCAGCTCGTTACACAATTACAAAAGATGATATAATTGTTTTAGCATCAGAAGCTGGAGTTATGGATATTCCTGCAAGTGAAGCGGTTCAAAAAGGTCGTTTAAGCCCTGGTCAAATGATTTATATTGATTTAGAAAAAGGACATGTTGCTTTTGATAAAGAAATTAAAGCATTAATTTCGAGACAAAAGCCTTATCGTCGTTGGGTTGAAGAGAATAAGATTACTCTAAATGGTCTATTTGATTCTATAGTTGAACATGAATATGATAAAGAAGAATTATTGGAAAAACAATCTTTATTTGGATATACTCGTGATGAATTAGGAACAGTTTTAACTCCAATGATAGAAAATGGAATGGAAGCAACTGGTTCAATGGGAAATGATGCAGCTCTTGCTATTTTATCTGACAAACCTCAATTGCTATATGCATATTTTAAACAATTATTTGCACAGGTTACAAATCCTCCAATTGACCCAATAAGAGAAAAACTTGTAATGTCATTGTCTGTATTTATTGGTAAGCATAGAAATATTTTATCAGAAACGCCAAAACATGCAGAATTGGTAAAATTAACAACACCAATTTTGACAAATGGAGATTTAGACCGTTTAAGAAATTCTGAACTTGCATCTTTAAAAGCTAAAACTTTTTCTATAGGATTTAAAGCTGGCGGAAATGGAGAAGAACTTCAAAAAGCTCTTGATATATTAAAAGCAAACACAGAAGAAGCAATTAAAGACGGGATTAGTATTATAGTTTTATCGGATAAAAATTTAAATGCTGGAGAAATTCCAATTCCTGCACTACTCGCAACTGCGGCGATACATCATCATTTAGTTGTTTGTGGAACAAGAACTCAAACAGGACTTGTTGTTGAGACTGGAGAGGCTAGAGAAATTATGCATCATGCTTTATTGCTAGGTTATGGTGCAACAGCAGTTAATCCATATTTAGTATTTGAAACAATTATGGAACTTGTTGATAAAGGATTAGTGAAAGCTGGTATTGATAAAGTAAAAGCTATGGAGAATTATATAAAAGCCACTGATAAAGGATTGCTTAAAATAATGTCAAAAATGGGCATTGCAACTCTTCGTTCTTATCGTGGTGCACAAATTTTTGAAGCAGTTGGTTTATCGCAAGGCTTAGTTGATAATTTCTTTACAGGAACACCATCAAGAATTGAAGGTATTGGTCTTGAAGAAATATCAAAAGAAGCAAATGCGAGATTTGAACAAGCAGAAGCACTAAAGGAAAAAGGAAGTTCACTTTTAGGTTCTAGTGGTCAATATTATTATAGAAATGATGGAGAGAAACATTTATGGCATCCAGATGTTATAGTAAATCTTCAAAAAGCGTCAAGAGACAATGATAATGAAGCATATAAGAAATTTGCAGGTTATGTAAATTCACAAGCAGAACATCTTTGCACACTTCGCGGATTATTTAAATTTAAAGAAGTTGAATCTATACCTTTAGAAGAAGTTGAACCTGCATCTGAGATAATGAAGCGATTTGTGACAGGAGCAATGTCATTAGGTTCATTAAGTAAAAATGTTCATGAAACAATAGCAATTGCTTTAAATAGAATTCAAGGAATGAGTAACAGTGGAGAAGGAGGCGAAGATCCAATTCGTTTTACTCCACTAGAAAATGGGGACAGCAAATGTAGTGCAATTAAACAGGTTGCAAGTGGTAGATTTGGTGTAACTATTGAATATTTAGCAAATTCAAAAGAGATACAAATTAAAATTGCACAAGGCGCAAAACCTGGAGAAGGTGGACAGTTACCTGGTAAAAAAGTTGATAAATATATCGCAAGAGTTAGAAATTCTACTCCTGGTGTAACTTTAATATCTCCTCCTCCACATCATGATATTTATTCTATTGAGGATTTAGCTCAATTAATTTATGATTTAAAAAATGCAAATCCTGATGCTCGTGTTTCAGTGAAATTAGTATCTGAAATTGGAGTTGGAACAGTTGCTGCTGGCGTGTCAAAAGGTCATGCAGATATGGTATTAGTTAGTGGACACGATGGCGGAACTGGAGCATCTCCAATGACTTCTATTAAACACGCTGGATTGCCTTGGGAATTAGGTTTAGCAGAAACTCAACAAACTTTAGTTTTAAATCATCTTCGTGATAGAATTCGAGTGCAAACAGATGGCGGTTTAAAAACTGGTCGTGATATTGTAATCGGAGGTTTATTAGGAGCTGAAGAATTTGGTTTTGGAACAGCAATTCTTGTTGTTTGTGGATGTATAATGATGAGAAAATGTCATTCAAATACTTGTCCAGTTGGTGTTGCAACTCAAGATGAAGAGTTATGTAAACGATTTAAAGGAAAGCCAGAGCATATTATAAATTATCTAACAATGTTATCAGAAGAAGCTAGAGAATATATGGCAGAGCTTGGTATTCGTAAGTTTGATGATTTAATTGGAAGAAGTGATCTTTTAGATATGAATAGAGCAATTGATTTTTGGAAAACTAAAAATCTTGATTTCTCGAAAGTATTTGAAAAACCAGCAGATACATCATTGCCAGTTCGCAGATTGGTTAATCAAGATCACGGTTTAGAGTCTGTAAAAGACAGAGAACTTATAAAACTTGCGAAGTGTGCAATTGAAAATAAAGAAAAAGTTGATATTGAACAAACTATTTGTAATACAGATAGGACTGTTGGAGCAATTATGTCAAGCACTATTGCAAAAAAATATGGAAACGCAGGGTTAGAAGACAATACTATAAATGTGAATTTTACAGGTGTTGCTGGACAAAGTTTTGGTGCATTTTTATCTCACGGTGTAACATTTAAACTCACAGGAGAGGCAAATGATTATGTTGGAAAAGGTATTTCAGGTGGAAAAATAATAGTTGTTCCTCCAGCAGATGCAGCGTATGATGCAGATAGAAATATCATTGCAGGAAATGTTTTAATGTATGGAGCTACAAGCGGAGAGGTTTATATTCGTGGAAGAGCTGGAGAAAGATTTTGTATAAGAAATAGTGGAGCGAAAACAGTAGTAGAGGGAATAGGCGATCACGGTTGTGAATATATGACTGGTGGAATTGTTGTAGTCCTTGGACCTACAGGAGTTAATTTTGCTGCTGGAATGAGTGGTGGGTTTGCTTATATTTATGATAAGCATTCAAAATTTAATTCAAATTGCAATCTTGAAATGGTAGATTTAGAGTCTATTGTAGAAGATAGTGATATTAACGAATTAAAAACGCTATTGCAAAATCAAGTTAAATATACAGGAAGCAAGAAGGCACAATTTATATTAGACAATTGGGAAGATGAATTACCTAAATTCATCAAAGTATTTCCAATTGAATACAAGCGTGTTTTAGGTGAAATGATGAAAGAAGATGCAGAGATTGAAAGAGCATCAGAAAATAATTAATAAGGAGATATTATTATGGGTAATCCAAGAGGTTTTTTAGATATTGAAAGAAGAGAGCCAGGCTATAGAGCTTTGGCTGAACGAGTAAAGGATTATAAGGAAGTTGAAAAGAGACTATCTGACTCTGAACTAGAGGAGCAAGCAGCTCGATGTATGGATTGTGGAGTTCCGTTTTGTCATAGTAATGGCTGTCCGCTTCATAACATTATTCCTGAGTGGAATGATCTTGTTTATAAAGGATATTGGAAAGAGGCTTTAGAAATTTTATCTTCTACAAGTAATTTCCCAGAGTTTACTGGTCGAATTTGTCCAGCTTTATGCGAGGCTTCTTGCACATGTGGAATTGATGGCAATGATCCAGTTACAATTAGACAAATAGAAATATCATTGGTTGAAAAAGGATTTGAGAATGGTTGGATAAAACCACAACCTCCAAAAAATCGTTCAAATAAAAAAGTTGCAGTTATAGGTTCAGGTCCTGCAGGATTAGCAACAGCTGATTCCTTAAATAAATTAGGGCATTCTGTCACTATTTATGAAAAAGATAAATTTGTTGGTGGATTTTTAAGATATGGAATTCCTGATTTTAAATTAGATAAAAGTGTTATTGAACGAAGAGTTGATTTAATGAAAGAGGAAGGGGTTTGTGTTGAAACGGATGTTGAAATAGGTGAAGACATTTCGGGGAAATATCTGAAGAAAAATTTTGATGCAGTTGTGTTATCATCTGGCTGTCGTGCTCCTAGAGACTTACCTGCTCCTGGTAGAGAGGTAGAGGGAGTTTATTATGCTATGGAATTTTTAGGACAAAATAATAAACGAGTTAGCGGAGAAAAATTTACAGAATCTGCGATTTGTGCAAAAGATAAAAATGTTGTTGTTATAGGTGGCGGTGATACTGGTTCAGATTGTGTTGGAACATCAAATAGACAAGGAGCAAAATCTGTTACACAAATAGAAATTATGCCACAGCCTCCAGAGGAACGCCATTGTGGAACTCCATGGCCTATGTGGCCTTATCAAATGAAAACTTCTAGTTCTCATAAAGAAGGTTGTGAAAGAAAATGGAATATTAAAACTGTTAATTTTGAAGGCAAGAATGATAAATTAGTTGCGATTAATGCAATTGAAGTAGAATGGGAAGTTGCAGATAATGGTCGTCCATTATCAATGAAAGATATAGAAGGCACTGAATTTAAATTAGAGGCAGATCTTGTATTCTTAGCAATGGGTTTTACTGGCACAGAAAACAATGGTATTTTAGAACAACTAGGTGTTGAATTAACGGAACGCAATGGAATAAAAGTTGATGCAAAATCTGCGACAAGTGCAGAAGGTGTCTTTGCCGCAGGAGATTCTGTAGCTGGTCCATCATTAGTTGTTAGAGCTATTGCCGATGGTAGAAAAGTTGCTGCTGAAGTTGATGATTATTTGAAAAATAAATAAGATTTTATAAAATGTTAGCCCCTCTTGATAACGAAATTGTATTTAAAAAAGCTTTTACTGAGCGAGATGTTTTAATCGCTTTAGTAAAAGATATTATAGGTATAGATTTTAATCCAGGCAAAATCCATACTGAAAAACAATTCTTGGACAATCCAGGCAATATTAAGCAAAAATATGATATTTATACAGAGTCTGTTGATCATCGTGTTGTTGTAGAATTGCAACGAGTAGAGTATGATTATCATTTTGACAGATTCTTGTATTATCACAATATGGCAATTGCTGAACTTCAAGAAAATTGTAGAAAATATAAATTAGAAAAAATAGTTTACACAATAGTTTTTTTAGTTCAAGGTTATGCTAAAAATTTAAGTAAAAATGGAGAACCTGTAGAAGATAGTGTATTAATTTCACAGGCTAATCCTAGAAACTTAAATGGGGATGAGGTCGATCTTTATGGACATAAATTAATATTTCTAAATTCATTTTATAAAGATGATGATGTTCCAAGTGAATACAAAGATTGGCTAAATTTGATATATGAATCAATTAACAATAAAAAAGATTTTAATGTTAATGAAAAAAAAGATGCTATAAAAAAAGTTATTAATCTTATTGATTTTGAAAAGATGACTCCTGAAGAAAGAAGAAAGATGAAAATAGTTGAAGAAACTAAAGCAAAAGAAAAAATACGCATTGAAGAACTAAGAGAGGTAAAAGAGGAATTAGCTGATAAAGACAAGAAGTTAGCTGATAAAGACAAGAAGTTAGCTGATAAAGATAAGAAGTTAGCTGATAAAGATAA
>JAOZMT010000002.1:7431-26428 GCA_029934175.1 Victivallales bacterium
AAGAAGTTAGCTGATAAAGATAAGAAGTTAGCTGATAAAGATAAAAGGTTAGCTGATAAAGATAAAGCTTTAGAGATTAAAGACAAAAAAATGGCAGAAATGCAACTTTTAATCGCCGAAATGAAAAATAAAGGGAGAATTTAATAAAAATGCCAACTTATGAGTATAAATGTAAAAATTGTAAAGAGTCTGTAGATATATTTCATAGTATAACAGCTGACCATGTAAAGGAGTGTCCGAATTGTAAAACTGAATCTTTATCTAGAATGATTGGAGCTGGGAGTGGAATCATTTTTAAAGGGTCTGGTTTTTATGAAACAGATTATAAAGATAAAAAAGGTGTAAAAAAAGAGTCTTCATCAACAAAAGTTGATTCATCAAATAATAAAAAGGAGTAAGTGTATGTTTAAATGTAGTAGTTGTGGATTTGATAATCCAATTGAATCAGTTTTTTGTCGGGAATGTGGTTCTGAATTAGAAATCGAATTTGTGAAGTCTAAGAATTTTAAAAAGAAAAAATCTAAAGCAATTCCTTTTTTGAAAAATGTTATTTCATCTCTTGTCCTTTTATTTGTATTTTTGATTTTGGCAGGTTTATTTTGGAGCACTGGCTTTAGAACACCTTATGAATTAACAGCAAATCAGAAAAAGAATATTGATGCTCGTTATGAAACATTTAATACAAAAATACTAGAAAATAAAACTTCAGGCTATTCTTTGAGTTTGAATGCTTCGGAATTGTCATATTTATATAACAAAGATTTGTTAAGCTCATCTAGTAATTCAGAAAATTCAGAAACTGTTACAAATGTAGGATTTAACATTACTGAAGATAAAAAGATTACATCTATAATGAAAAGCACTTTTCTAGGATTTATCCCTGTTCGATTACAATTTACAGGCAATTTTGAAGTTATAAAAACAATGAAAGATGAAGTTGAAAATATTGAAATTAAATATAATATTGATAATGTTAAATTAGGTCATATCCCTTTATGTATTACAGCAATAGAAGAAATGTTCGTAAATCGATATAAGTATATTTTTAAGGCGAAAAAAATTGCAACGCTTGTAGATTCAATAGGCTCATTGTCCATAGACCAAGATTCTAAGCTTACTATAATTCAGAAATAAAAACCAGATGATTTATCAAAATGTTAATATTGATGTCATTGAATATGAATTACCACCTGAGATTATAAAATCAAGTGATATTGAAGAACAGCTAGATCCTTTATATAAAGATTTAAAACTTCCTAAAGGTCGCTTGGAATTAATGTCTGGCATTAAGGAAAGAAGGTTATGGTTACCAGGGACAAAACCTAGCGATGCTGCGATCTATGCAGGAAAAAAAGCTTTAGAAGCAACTCATATTCCTATTGATAAAATAGAATGTTTGATTTCTTGTTCTGTGTGTAGAGATTGCTTGGAACCTGCAACTGCAACTATCATTCACAATCAATTAGGGTTGAGTAATAATTCAATGGTTTTTGATATTTCAAATGCATGCTTAGGTGTATTGACAGGAATGACTATGCTTGCAAATATGATCGAATTAGGTCAAGTTGAAGCTGGCATTATCGTAGCTGGAGAAAATAGCCGTTCTTTACTTGAATCAACTATACAAACAATGTTAAATGACAAATCTTTAAATCGCAAAACTATTAAACCATTTTTTGCATCATTAACTATTGGTTCAGGGGCAATTGCTGTTATTATGTCACATAAAAATTTATCTCCTAAAGGTCATAGATTACTTGGTGGGGCAACTATTGCAAATACTCAATATAATGATTTGTGCAGAGGAAATTCGGATAAAGGTATGAATGATGGAGCAGATACGATAATGAATACTGACTCTGAAAAATTAATGTTGAAAGGTATTGAAACAGCTTCAGAAACTTGGAATAAATTTAAATCAGTTATACCTTGGAAAAAAGAGCTAGTTGATTGTTTTTGCACTCATCAAGTTGGAATTGCACATAAAAAATTGATGTTTGAAAAGTTGGACTTAGATCTTGAAAAAGATTTTTCAACTTTAGAAAATTTGGGTAATATAGGATCCGTTTCATGTCCAATCACAGTAGGAATGGCTAGTAAACAGAATCAATTGAAAAAGGGAGATAATTTAGTTATGATGGGAATAGGAAGTGGAATAAATTGTTCAATTTTAGGAGTTGAATGGTAAAATGAATATTGATGATGAATTAAAAGATGAATATCCTTTTGAAAGCCATTTTATAGATGTTTCAGGTGGAAAATATCACTTCGTAGATGAAGGTAGTGGTGACCCTATAGTTATGGTTCATGGAAATCCAACATGGTCTTTTTATTATCGAAATTTAATTAAAGAATTTAGTCAAACAAACCGAGTTATTTGCCCTGATCATTTAGGCTGTGGATTATCGGATAAACCACAAGATTATTCTTATAGACTAGAAGCCCATATAGATAATTTAGAACAACTGCTAATGTCTTTTGATTTAAGAAATATAACTTTAATAGTTCATGATTGGGGCGGTGCTATAGGTATGGGGTTTGCAATTAGGCATACTACACGCATTAAAAGTATCATAATATTGAATACAGCGGCTTTTTCTATTAATACAATCCCTTTTAGAATTTCATTATGTAGAATACCATTTTTAGGTCCATTTATGGTTCGTTATTTTAATGCTTTTGCAAAAGCTGCAACTTTTATGACAACAGTGAAAAAACTATCTAATAAAATAAAAAAAGGCTTTTTATTACCTTATGATAATTATGAAAATAGAGTGGCTGTAAATGCTTTTATCCAAGATATTCCTATGACTCCAGATGCTCCATCTTATGAAGTTTTAATTGAAATAGAACATGGTCTTTGGATGTTTAGAGAAATACCTGTTTGTATTATTTGGGGAATGCAAGATTGGTGTTTTAGTAAAGTTTTTTTAGAGAGATGGTTAGTATATTTTCCACAGGCTAACTTATTAAAATTAGAAAAAGCTGGACATTATCTTTTAGAGGATGCTAATAGTGATATTATTTCTTACATCAAAAGATTCTTTTGGCAAAATGACTTACAAAACAAGGAAGAATCTTAAAAAAAATAAAAAAAATTAAAAAAAAATTTGAATATCTTGAAAAAAGGTGTATCTTAAAATTAAAGAATGTAAATATATTTAAAAATAACAGGAGTGTTTATATGAATAAAAAGTTTTTTATTTCTAAATTTGTTGCCTTGTCAGTTGCGACTTGTGCAGTTCCTATGTTTGGAGACCTTGCATTATCAGAACGATCGTATGACTTTAGTGAGAGACTGAATGAATTTAAAATGTTTGATTATGCTGAACATTTCTTGAAAAAAGAAATAGCAAAAAGCCCTGACGGGGTTGACTTATTGAAAATCGCATTAGCAAAAACTTACATAGGATGGAAGAAAGTCCCTCTTGCTGAAGTTCTTATCGCTGAAATTAAACCTACTAGCAAATATTATTCAAAAGCACAATTTATTATTGGTATGTCTGCTATTAAAAAGGGGAAATTAGATTTAGGTATTGATACTTTACAAAAGTATGTTGATTATTACAAACATAACGATATGGGAGATGAAGCTGCAGACAAAGAAGTTGCAACTGCTGTTCAATATTTAAAATGGGGTTATGAACAAAAAGGTGATGTTACAAAAGCAGAAAACGCTTTAGATGTATTATTCATTCGTGGTGTAGTAAATGAAAATGAAAGTAATTATTCAAAATTAAAAGCTAAGTTAGATGCTGCTGAAAAAATGAAAGAGAAGGGCATTCCTGGTTGGGAAATTGCTGTAAGAGAAACTATTGAAAGTAAGCAATCTCACGATTCTAGCAGACCTAAGCAAAAAGATGGTGAAAAAGATTATAAATTTAGAACAAGATTGCTTGTATATATAAAAGAACAAAAGGCGGCTGGTAAATATGAAACATCTTTGCCTTCATTTGAAGAGTTAAGATGGTTTGGTAGAGGTGCGATTTATGCACATTCTTTTATTCAAGCTGCTAGAGCAAATTTTCTTTTAGGAGACATTGATAAAGCTGTTAGCGAATTGAAATCTGATAGTGAATTTATAAAAAGTGTTGATAAACAATATGCGGATGCCGGACAAGCTGGATCTTCTCCAGGAGCTGGCTTAAGATATTGGAGTGCTAAAATTTATCATTTGAAAGCTGCTGAACAAACTGGAGCTAATAAGGTTCAATACTTAACTTTTGCATTTAAAATGTTTAACTCTGTTGTCTTGAAAAATAGTGGTTATGTAAATGGTCGAAAAGCTTATGAACAAGCATTGAAAATACAAAAAGAACTTGAAGGCTTAGGTTCTCCTGTTTCTTTTCCTGAAGGTTTTGAGCCGCCAGCACAAAGGAAGGTTTCGCCTGTTACAGCTGCTATAAAAATAAAAATGAAGTCTGAAAAGTATAGTGAAGCTATTCCGATGCTAAATAAAGTTTTATTTGCAAACAGAAAAGCTGATGGGATTATTGATTGCTATCAACAATTGTCAATCGCATACCTTAAAACAGATAGAGATTTAGAAGCAATGGCAATTGCGATGTTTATGCTTGACTATTACAAAAAAGATCAATATACTCCAATGGCTTTAATAGATATTGGTAACAAATTATGGGGAAAAGGCGAGAAAGTTCAAAGCATAGAAGTTTATGATAAGTTTTTAACTAACTATCCTGCACACGAGCATACTCCTGCAATTGCTACAAAAATTGCTCTTTTCTATTATAAAAAGGCTTTAGCTATAGCAAAAACAACTAAAGGAATAACAAATCCTGTTGAAAAACAGAAAAAAATAGATGAAGCAAAGGTTGTTTATAATATTGCTGCTGATAAATTTGATTGGGTTATAAAAAATTGTGCTGGGTCAAGTTATATAACCACTGCTCATTATGTGCAAGCATCTTGCTTTACTTCTACTAAAAATTATGATGGTTCCATTTCTGCATACTCCGCATTTATAGAAGATTCTGAAAAATCTAGTATGAAAGATGTTGTGAAAATGGTAAAAGCTAAAATGGGTTTATCAAGTGCTCTTTTTCAAGCAGGGCAAAATGATAAAAAGACTATATCAAAATTGGAAAATGAAGCTATCTCTGCTCCAAAAGCTGAAAAAGAGTCGAAGCTAGCAGAAAAAGATGCATTAATTGCAAAAAGCAAAGAAAAGTTTTCTCAATGCTTGAAAAATCTTCAAGAGTTGACAACTTCTTGGCTTGCAAAAGATGGAATTGCTGAAAAGGAATTAAAAAATCCAAAACTTCAAAAAACAATTCGTTCTGCGAAGGAATTAATAGCTTATGCTTATGATGCTGCTGATAAGAAAAAAGAAGCTACTGAATTTTTTCAAGCATTTATTGATGCATATCCAAATGACAAAAAAGTTCCTGCTGCTATGTCAAGAAAAGGAATGATTTTTGCAGAATTAGGAGATTTTGATAAATCTGCTGAAATTTTAGGTGAGTTATCTAAAAAATTCCCTGAATCAAAGGAGGCTAAGTCTGCTTTATTTACTCTTGCTAAAAATATGTATGATATGAAAATGTATGACAAGGCAATTGATAGAGTTAAAGAAATTTTTGCAAAAAATCAATCTTTAACTGTTCAAAAATTGCGTTGGATTTTACAAAAATTTGCTAAATGCGAAGGGAAATCTGTTAAAGAAGGTTCTTTGTATGCCTTAAAAGCAGGAGATAAACTTTTAGCTTTATTAAAAGAAAAACCTGTTTATTCTGATTGGATGGGTGCAACTCTTGCAAATTCATTAAAAGGCAATCCAACAAAACTTGTTGAACAAATGAATATAATAAAAGAAAGTGTTCAATATGATGCTGGAAACGCTGCGTTTTATGCAGAATCTTTTAAATCTGCTAAAAAATATCTTGACGAAGTTTTATTGAATAAAAAGTCGCCATATTATTATAAAGCTAAATTTTTAAGAGCAGTGGTTTGTCAAAAACTAACTCCTAAAGATTGGAAAACTGCAAGAATGGATCTTTCTGATATCAATATGGCTGCTTTACAATCAAGTCCTAGAAAATTTGGTTTAGCCGCTAAGGCTGATTGTCTAAAAGCTGCAACTTATGAAGCGGAAGGAGACGATAATAAAGCATTTGGTGGTTATAAAATGCTTGCAACTTCTGTTATGTTATCAGAAGTTATAGAAAAAGAAGATTTGTCAAAAATGTCAGATAATGAAAAATCAGACTTCTTGCTTAAAGAGGAATGGGAAGAAAGAGCAGTCTATAAAGTTGCTGTTTTGGGTAAATCTTTAGGTAAAAAAGATGATATTCAAAAAGCTGTCAAGGCATATAAATTAAGATACCCAAATGGTTCTTATATCACAGAAATAAATAAAATTAAATAATAAAAAAGGAGAAAAAAATGAAAAAAAATTTAACAGTATTAATTGCGTTATTAGGGGTTACATCAATGCTTTGTGGGAAAGATATAGATTTATCAAAGTATAACTTTATTATGAAAAAACCAGGTGGTAAGCCATATCCTGTTACTTCATTCACTAAGGTAGAGTCTAGTGGAAAGATTTCTTTCAAAAGAAAGACTATTGGGTCTATCTTAAAACCTAGTGACTATTATTATGCTTATTCTAAAAGAGAAGATGTTAAAGGGTTAAAAGAAGCGGATGCTAAACTTGCAAAAAATGACTTTGCTGGCGCTGTTTCTGCTTATGATAAAATTCATAATGATTATAAATTTTTAGGTTGGGATGTATATGCTATTTTAAAACAAGGTGAAGCTCTACAAGGAATGAAAAAAATTAAAGAGGCTGTAAAAAAATTAGAATTATTAAAAGATTATGAAGTTAAAAATCCTTTAAAAGAAGATGATATGATGAAAGCGTATAAATTACTTGCTAGTTTATATATTCTTGATAATCAAATCGACAATGCTGAAAATATGTTGAAAATTGTAGGAGGTCGTGCTAAAGATGATGCTACTGCTGCTTTTGCCTTAAATGCTCGTGGTGGAATTCTTGAAAAGAAAGGGGCGATGAAAGATGCGATTAATGCATATTTACAAACTATCTTATTGTTCCCTATTGAAATTTCTGAAAGAGAAAATGCTTTATGTCAAGTTGCTAATTTATTAAAAGCTAGTGGCGATAGAAGAGCTCAAACATGGGCTGATATGCTGAAATCAGAGTATCCTGACAGTAAATTCATTAAAAAATTGAAATAAAATAATAAATTACTTGAAATTTACTAATAAAAATATATAGTAATAAATATAAATTAAATTATTAATAAAAATAACAACAAATAAGGAGACGGAATGAGAATTTCAAATTTCAAAGGAATGATTACGGTTGCTACTGCAACGCTCGTATCGAAAATGGTAATTGCACAAGAAGTGGCGGCGGAAGCTGCTGAACCTGTTGCTGACGCAGGTGGACAAACTTTTATGGACATTGTCTTTTCTAGTGGAGGTTTGGGTATTACTATTTGGGCTATGATATTTTTAACTTCTGCTGCTACAATGGGATTAATTATTGATGCAATTCTTACTATAAAAACTTCTAAAATAATGCCAGAAGAACTTGTTGATGTTGTTCGTCAGGCATTAGATGAAGGTGATTTAGGTAGTGCTTTAGATGCATGTGAAGCTCAACCTGGTCCTTTGTCAAATATCCTGCTTTCAGGATTTAATAATGTTTCAGAAGGTTTTGATATTATTATGGATTCAGTATCTGCAGCGGCTGATATGGAAAGTGAAAAATTAATGCAACGAGTAAACTTCTTGAATTTATGTGGTTCTATTGCTCCTATGTTAGGATTAATGGGGACTGTAACTGGTATGGTTGATGCGTTTGCTGCTTTAGGTTCTGCTTCTGGAGCTGAAAAAGCAACTCTACTTGCAACATCTATCTCACAAGCTCTTTATACTACTGCTGTTGGTCTTTTGATTTCTATACCTGCTATTTTAGCATTTACTTTTGTTAAAAATAATGCAAGTAAAATTATCCTTAATATGGAAAGTTTGACTTTTGACCTTATTAAAGTTCTTCGTGGTGCTGAGATTGAAGATGATGAAGAGGAAGAATACTAGAATATAGTTTCATATAAAATCGGAAGAGAGAATTTATTTCTCTCTATTTTTAAAATAAACTATAAAATAGAGGCAAAATATGGCTAGAAAAAAAAGAAGAGAAGAACTAGAGGTTGCTGATATTCCAATATCATCAATGATTGATATTATATTCCTTTTGATTATATTTTTCGTTGTTACAGCAGCTCTTGATAAGGAAGTTGAAGATGAAGTAGTCAAATTATCTAAGGCTCCACATGGGCAGCCTGTTAAGAAGAAAAATCCTCGTTCTTTAACAATAAATGTTAGACCTGATGGGAGTATGAATGTAGGTGGAGTTGTTATGTCAACAAAAAAAATTGAATATACTTTAAGAACTGTTGCAAATAAATGGTATCCTGGAAATCCAAAAAATTTACCAATTATTATTCGTGGAGATAATAGAGTAAAGCATGGACATATTCAAAAAGCGATGGATGCAGTTACAAATACTGGACTTTATAGAGTTAAATTTATGGCTGTAATTGAGAATTAATTATAAAATAAGGAATAGAAAATATGGCTAGAAGACAAAAAAAGAAAGGGAGTGTAGTTGAAGCTGAAATACCTATGTCATCAATGATTGATGTTGTTTTTTTACTTTTAATTTACTTTGTTGTAACTCAAAAACCTATTATTGAAGATACTTTGTTAGGAATGAATTTACCTTCTGATGATAAATCTGCAACATCTACACCACCTAAGGATGATACTAAATTAATGATTGATGTTTTTAATTTAGGCCGTGAGGATAGAGTAGATTCATACCATGTAAATGGTGGTGGGCCTCATAAATTGAAATCTTTAAGAGAAAATTATTTTCAAGATTTAGATCCTGAGACTACAATAATAATAAATTGTGGTCCAAATGCGAGACATGCAAAACTTATTCAGTTGTTAGATGCATTGGCTGAAGCGAATTTAACGAAATTAAATTTAATTAACGATCCTAATGTTAAGTTTGCTCCTTAGAGCATATCAAGTATCTTTTTATATTTAAAACCTTTTATTTGATTAAATCGAATAAAAGGTTTTTTTATACATAAAAATAATTTAGAAATACAAATTAGTCAGATATTATGAATATATTTAAAAACAATTATAAAATAATTGAAAGTCGTTTTTTATCTTTAGCTAAAAAAATATCTGGAATTAGTCCTTCGACTGTTGGTGTTGCAAGTAGTAAAGATAATGGTATTTGTTATGCTGTAAAAAATAATGAGGTTTGGAGTCCTATAACAAATCCAGATAATCCGATTGAGACAGCACAAAACATAATTAATCAGAATACAGATTCTATTCAAATAGGTTTTACTCCAGTTATCATAGCAGGTTTAAATCCTGGTTATGAACTTGATATAATTTATAACTATTTCAACTCTTCAAGTCATAAATCTGATGTTTTCCGTAGAATTTATGTTATAATTTTTTCTCCTATGCGATTTATAGGATGGCTAAATACTCAAGACAGAAGTGAAATATTGAATAATACTGCAATTGAATTTTATTGGCATGAAGATATTTCTTTATTAATTGATATTTTTAATAAAGAAATAAATCGAAGTATATACTTTTCTTTTGTAATTTCTTTAGACACAACTCTTGCAACAAAAGCTTTAACTCCTATTTTAGAATTTTCTAAAGCAAGGTTGAAAGAAACAAAAATTTTAACTGATGAGAATGAACAATATTATAAAAAAATATCAGATAATGAATTAGCTAAAATTATTAAAGGAGAGGCAGGACGAAAGCCTAGAATAATGATGCCTGCACATCTCGCAAGTCAAGTTGTTCAATTCAGTGCGAGGGATACTTTAGTGGCATTTGAAAAAATAGGTTGGGATACCTTATTTCTCGGCATTGAACGAGAATTATCTGTTTTTGAACTTGTCAAAACTATTAATGACTTTAAACCAGATATTGTAGTGAATATCAATCACCTCCGCACTGAAAAAGGAAACTTAGCAGCGTATCCAGAAAATTTAATGTATATTACTTGGGTTCAAGACCAAATGCCACAACTTGAAAATTCAGAAGCAGGAAATGAATGGAATAAGATAGCAAAAAAAGTCAATGATGAAAATATTGAACAACGCAGGGATTTGATAATTGGTTATGCTGAAGGACTACATATTTATAATTATCCAAATGATAGACTTAAGCAAATGAATATGATAGTTAATACTTCTAAATTTAAACCTGTGAAAATTTCTAAAGCACAGTTAGAAAAATATGGTTGTGATATATGTTTTGCATCTAATCGTGGTAAGGATAGTGTTTTAACTGTAAAAGAAAATTTACTCTCAGATATTTCAAAGTTCGGATGGACTGAAAAAGTATTAATGGAAGTTCATGATAATATTTGGAGCGTTTACAATGATGGGAAAACTTTGTCAGATAGAGCTTCTCTAATAACATCACTATTAAATATTGTGAATTTTTCAGATATTTATAATGACTTATCTGAAGTTGATAAAAATGAAACGATAACAAGAATCCAATGGGTATTGAACGATTTAATTTATAGACATACTGTTATAGGTTGGTGTGATGAAATAGGCTTAAATATAAACTTATATGGAAAAGATTGGGATAAACACCCTAAATTTGCGAAGTATGCAAGAGGAGTAATAAAACACGGAGATGAACTGAATATAGCATATCAATCTGCGAAGTATGCATTACATTTAAATAGTGTAGAAGGTGGACATCAGCGTCTATTTGAAATAGTATCGAGTGGGGCATTGCCTATAACACGAGATAGTTTGCACACATCGCAACTTGATGTAAATTTGGGTTCTGCTTTTAGAAAATTTGCAAGTAAGTGTTTTTATAAAAAAGAAATCCAAATGACAAATGAAGAGCAGGCGGTTTTTAACGATTTTATATTTATTCAATCTCAACAGGTTTTATCAAGTGATCTAAGTATAGAATTGCCCGAATTAGAACAGCAAGTGCAGCAAAAAATTATAAAGCATTTAATGACACATCCAAACTGGTTACTTGATAATTGGAATAGCTTACTCTTTAATTCTAAGGAAGATTTGCAAAATATTTTTAATAATAATAAAAATATACTGCATAATTCGCAAATTAATTAATCTTTTTCTCTTTTTTATTTGTATATTATATGATTATATGATATTTTACCTTAAACTTTAAATTAAACTGGTGGTTTATAATGGGCGAAGAATATTTTTTATCTCTTGATGACAGAAGTCGTCAGATTAACCAATCCTCTCAATCTGATGGAGGAGGTGGATATTCTTTTAATTTTTATGATAGACCTCATCAAAAAGAAGAAGAGGAAAAAAAAGAAAAAAAACAAGAATTAGGACCTCCTGTGAAAGTTGAACTATCTGAACATATTGGAGAATCAAGTTTAGATGAGAACTCTAAATTAACTTATGGGAAAAAAGAAATAATGCATAAACCAAAGAATTTATCTAAATATTTAAATATAAAGGCATAAAATGGCAGATCTAAAAAATATTATAACATCAGGAAGTCGTATAATGTATGATAACTTAAAAAATCATATAGATCATACATCAATGACAGAATTTACTAGTCAAATAACTCATCCTTTTCTTGTGGGAAAGGAGCTTTATGAAGGTGAAATAAAACATTCTGATGATGGAGAGGTTGCTCAAGATACAATGAAATTTAATGCAGCTGATATTCGCAAAGAACTTTTGACTGAACAAGAAAAAACTAGAGCAAGTTTTATTATAGAGAGTGATAAAAAATTCTCTGTTTCTAAAACAGGAATCTCATCTGCAATTTTTATATTAAGAAAAAAAGATTTTTCTGAAGATGCTTCCAATGTATTCACTATTGGAAGAAATGCTAATAACGATATTGTTATACCAGATTATTCAATATCAAAATTTCATGCAACTATAACTATGTTCCATGGTCGATACTTTATAGAAGACCTTGGTTCTACAAATGGTATAAAAGTTAATGATAATCAGATAGGAGTAAATACCAAAGTTCAATTATCATTAAATGCAAGTGTTGCATTTGGACGAATAGTGTTTTTCTTTTCTCCACAATTGAAACTTTATAGAGCATTAAAAACAGTTAAATCTTAAATTTAGATTACGGGGAAAAAACCTTAAGTTCCCCCCATTAGGATGCCTGCTGGACTTTGCAGACAAGTGTCTGCGTTACTTTGTTTGCTTTACTCCAAACTTAGTCCTTATTTGTTGTATTCCTAAAGCATTATTAGCAAAAAATCTATTGATTATTGAACAAAATGAACCCCGAAATGTTAGATATAAGATATACTTTTGCGATTTGTGCAATAGTATTATTATTTTCTACAATGGATTTAACATCATATTTACTAGCAACAGACAGGATATTATTAACTTTAATTCCATCTTTTGACATATTAAATATTATTTTATCGTTATTTCTCTTTTTGTCTCATCTATGTGCTTGATAGTTATTTCTATTATAGAATTAGGCAATATATCTTCAATTCGTTCCGCCCATTCCATTAGACTAATAGCATTTTTATCTTCGATATATTCATCTACTCCAAAAATCAAACCTGCATCCGAATCTTCTATTCTATAAAGGTCCAAATGGAAAAACCATTTTTTATTTTTTAATGGATATTCTTGAATAATTGTAAAAGTAGGACTTGAAATAGGCTCTGTAATACCTAATCCTTTAGCAAACCCTCTTGAAAAAACTGTTTTGCCTGCCCCTAAATCTCCGTGCAATGCTATTGAAGTTCCAAATGGAATTCCTTTTGCAAAGTTAAATGCAAATTCTTCTGTCTCTTCTTCTGAATTAGTTATTATGACTTGTTTACTCATTAAAATGCTTAAATCCTGCCTTTGAATTGTTTTTAATTAAATCTTTCCCTTTCTCATCAAAAATTGTATTTATTTTATCTTTAGTAAAAATACCGATTTTTGTTAATCCTCTCTTAAATTTCCAACTTTCTTGTAATTTTTCTGCTTTTTCTGCACAAATCGCAAATAAAAGTTCATAGTCCTCGCCATCTGATAAAGCATTTTGAAGCGTTGCGTTTGGATTGCAAGGAATTTTATCTGTAAACATTGTCAAGCCCAATTTAGAACTTTTGCACAATCGCCAAGCATCTAATAATAATCCATCACTTGTATCTATCATTGCATTCGAGTAACCGTTTGCGATAAATTTTGCCTCTTTTAACCTAGGTTCAAAATATAAATGCTCTTCTGAAGCAAAAGAATTTCCAAAAGATCCTGTAGCAAATAAAAAATCATCAGCTTTTGCATTACTTCTTAAACATAAATTATCTTTAGCAACCCAACCTGTAATTGTTAATGAACAAACTGTTGTCTCAGATGGACTAGATGAAATATCTCCTCCACAGAGTGATATATTATATTTTTTTGCGGTTTGTGCAATAGCTTCAAAAAATTCAGAAAACCAATTCATTTTTTTTGCACAAGTCGCAATTGTCAAAACTGCATGAGCAGGAGTTCCTCCCATTGCGGCAATATCACTAATATTTCTATTTAAAAGTTTATTTGCAATATCTCTAGGGTTTGTTTCTAGGGTATAATGAATTTCTGAAACGACTTGGTCAGCTGCGATTAATAATAATTTATCTTCAAGTCCAACATCAATTACAGCACAATCGTCGCCTGGTCCAGTAACAATATCGCTTCCTTGTTTCAATTGAGGTAAAACCATATCTAAAATTTTTAATTCATTCATTTTTTCTTCCTTTAACAATCACAATTGATGATAATAAAATACTTATAAAGATAACAATTCCACATAAGTCCATTAGAAATTCTATGGATGAAATATCTGTTTCTGGAAATAAATCTATATATTTTGAACAAAACATAATAATCAAAGCACCAGCCCCCCAAGCACCGCCAATTGATAAACCTGCTTTTAATCTAGGAGTGCCGCCTTTAGCATTTTTTGACATTGCTATTATTAATGGGAATACGCCTCCTAAAAATGTTCCTATTCCAATACATAACATTGGAATATAACTAACATTATCCACAACTTTTATCAAATATATAAAAACACTACCGCAAATGTAAGTAAAAATAATAATAAATCCACTATTAAAAAATTTAGATAAATATACCCATAAGAAACTTGAAACAGAACAGCTTATTCCTATAAACAATAGAGCAGTCCCACCCCAAATTTGTGCTTCATTTCCAAATTTTCTAACCATATACACGGGCAAAATTCTTGAAAAAAAACATAATATTGTTGTTACACATATTGCTAATCCGACAATATACAAAAAATGAACTTTGCCTTCTGCACACTTCGCAATATCTTTTGGTTCAACTTTTGGTTCATATTTATATAAATTTGAGAGATAAACAAATAATGCAATAAGCAATCCTGGAATAATAAATATCCACATTGAACCAATCCCTATTTTTTGTCCATATATACCACCAACAAAACAACCTGTCGAGAACCCTAAAAATCCTCCTGACATAAAAATTGCAGTTGCAAATGAAGGGTTTTTAGATAAGTCTTGCAGTGTTAAAACAGCTTCTGGATGAACAATTCCAACCCAAAATGCTGAGTGTATCATCAATAAAAAAACTAAATAATAATTATCAGTCAAACCTATAAGAGTTGTCGTTCCTGCTAAAATTGGAGAAAGTAGCAAAAGAATCGGAAGCCCTTTTTTAGGCAAAAAGAATCCAGATAGAGGTTGAATTGCATTGACAACAATATCCGTTGAAGACATAATTATCATAATCATAAAAAGCGATACGGAAAGTTGACTTGTCAGAGTCGGCTCAGCTAATGGAACAGTTATGCCAATAAAAAAATCTACAATAAAATGTAATGCTGTAAGGATGAAAATCCTTGGCAGTTCTTTCGTAAAACAATTAGACATCTTATTTTAATAAACGCCCTTTTAAGTCTTCTGGAGTGAATTCTTTGATTTGTTCTATTGTGATTGCATCTGCTACTTTAAAATCGCCACTTTGAGTTCTTCTTAAAGATTTCAAAACTCCCCCGCACTCTAAATTTTTACCAATATCGTAACATAAAGTTCGAATATATGTGCCTTTAGAACATTTTGTTTCAAAAGTTGCAGTTGGAATTGATATATTATCTATTTCAATATAATGTATATTTATTTTGACAGGGTCTCGTTCAATTTCAATTCCTTTTCTTGCAAGTTCGTAAAGTCGCTTTCCATTTTTCTTTTTTGCAGATACCATTGGTGGAATTTGTTCTTGTTCGCCTACAAATGATGATATAGTTTCACGCAATTTTTCTTCTGTAACATCAGAATAATCTTTTTCTGAAGTTATAGTTCCATCCATATCCTGCGAATCGGTTTCAGTTCCCAAAAGAAGTTCTGCTTGATAAACTTTATCCTCTCCACTCAATGTTTGACTTTGTGTTGTATATTTTTTACCAATAACTAACACAAGCAATCCTGTTGCTGTAGGGTCAAGTGTTCCACAATGACCAATTTTCGGCATATTAAATCTTGAACGAACAAAATTGACAACATCAAAACTTGTCCATTCGCTTGGTTTATCTACAAGTAAAATACCTTGCTCCTCAAATCTTGGTATTTTATTATTATTATTTCTTCCCATTACTAAAACTCCTTTTTAAGATGAATAATAAGCCGCATTTTCTTTAATATAGCCTTCAGTTAAATCACATCCGTAAGCTATTGCATTGCTCGACTTTATATTTAAATTTACTTTTATTTTTACTTCTTTTGAACCTAATAATTTTCTAACTTCATTCTCATCAAAATCTGGCGAAATATTTAAATCTTTATAAACTAATTTATCATTTATAAAAATAACCAATTTTTCTGGAATAATCGAACAGTCAAAACATTTTCCTAAAGCCATTAAAATTCTACCAATATTTGGGTCTGCCCCATACGCCATTGTTTTGATTAATGGTGAATTAATTATAGACTTTGCTATATATTTTGCGTCTTGTGCAGAATGTGCATTCTCAATTTCTGCAAGCAATAATTTTGTCGCTCCTTCCCCATCCATTGCGAGCATTTTTGTCATTTTAATACAACCTGCTGTCAACAATTCTGCGAACTGTGCAGTATCAACATCGCCTGATATTCCATTTGCTAAAATAAGACAAGTGTCTGATGTGCTTGTATCTGTGTCAATTGATAACATATTGAAAGATAAATTAACAGAATTCCGTAACATTTCATCTAATAAATCTGCATCAATCGCAGCATCTGTTAATATATAAACCAACATTGTAGCCATATTAGGTTCTACCATTCCAGAGCCTTTTGCAATTATTGTAACTGTAGCATTGCCAACAGGAAATGAAATTGCTTTAGGATAAGTATCAGTTGTCATAATTCCCTTAGCTGCAACAATTGGGTCAGTGGACCAATTGCTTGATATACCTTTTATGCCTTGCTCTAATAACTCTATTGGTAATTGCTTTCCAATAACGCCAGTAGAGCTTATCATAACTAAATCTTTATCAATATTCAATTCATTACTTGCATAAGTCGCAGTTTTTTTAGCATTGTCAATTCCCTGTTGTCCAGTTCCAACATTACTTATTTTACTGTTTACTACTACAGCTTGCAATTTTTTCTTTTTTATAATTTCTCTTCCAAGAATAATAGGTGCTCCAGGAAACTGATTTTTAGTAAATACTCCCGCTGCATTTGCTACTGTTTTTGAAAAAATAAGAGATAAATCATTTTCCTTTTCTTTTAAGCCACAATTAGTGCTTGCACATTTAAAACCTTTCGGCATTAAAGACATTTTATGTAGCTCTAATTTAATAGCCATAGACACCTGCTGGTTCAACTGCTATAATATGCAATTGTGGTTTTGGAGTTTTATAGAAATCATTCAGTTGTGGTGTTACTAAAATATCCCAAAGTCCAGATACTGGAAAATCTTCAGGAGATTTTCCAAAAGCAATAAAATCCATTTCATAACCTAAACGATCTCTCATTGTTCCATGTGTATGAGCTTTACTTGCTGGTAGTAATCTTGGAGATGACACATCTCTTATTAAGTAAACAGGTTGTTCATTACCTTGACCAAATGGTTCAAAATCTGCTAATATATTGAAAAATTGAGAATCTAAATCTCGTAATTCTATTTCTCCATCATAAAGTCTATAGTCTTCAGAATCCGATAATGTTAAGACTTTTTTAACTTTCTCATCAAAAGCTTTCTTGAAGGCTGGAATATTTTCTTCATCCATACTAAGCCCTACAGCCATTGGATGTCCTCCGAATCTTCCCATTAACTCACTAGGGCAGTCTGATAATATCTCAACTAAGTTCAAATTTGAAATACTTCGCCCTGACCCTTGTCCTTCTCCATCTGTTATAGATAAAACAATAGCCGGTCTATGATAATTACGAGCTAGTCTTGATGCAACAATTCCAATAACTCCTTGATGCCAATTATGACCAGAAACTACAATTGATGATGCCTTATCTAAATCAATTTCTACTTCAATCCTTTTCACAGCTTCATTATATATATCCGCTTCTGTTTTTTGGCGTTGTTTATTCATTTTTTCTATTAATTCAGCATTTTTATATGCATCTACTATATTTACAGAATTCAATAATTCTAATGAAGTTTTAGCACTACCCATTCTTCCAGAAGCATTTATTCTAGGAGCTAATTTGAATGTTATATCCGATGGTCTTGGAGGTGTTTTTAATCTTGAAATATCAAATAAAGTTCTGATTCCAGGACGCATCTGTTTTCTTAAAACCTTCATTCCATGTCGAACCAAAATCCTATTTTCACCCTGCAGTGCAACTATATCTGCTACAGTTCCAAGTGCTACAAAGTCTAAAATATCATTTAAATCTGTAGAAAACCCACCTAAATCATTTTCTCTTCCATATTTGATAAATGCATGAGCGAGCTTAAATGCTACTCCTACACCAGCTAACATATTAAGATCTTTTAACTCTGGGTGGTATTTTGGATTTATAAAAGCAATAGGTTGTTCATTACAAATAACATGATCTGGCTCATGATGATCTGTAATTATAACATCAATACCTAAGCGACTTGCTTCTTGAATTGCTTCAATGCTATTAATGCCACAATCAACTGTCACTAATACTCGTGATTTCTCGATACCTCCTGCTTGTTCCAAGGACTTGTGTAATGATTCAGGAGTAAAGCCGTAACCATCATCAAACCTATGTGGTAGAAATGGATAAACCTCCCCGCCGTTACTTTCTATTACTGATGTAAGAAGGGCTGTAGATGTTACCCCATCTGTGTCGTAGTCGCCGTGAATCATTATTATTTCTCGATCATTCACTGCTTGCCATAATCTCTGTGCGGCATCTCTGATATTCGGGAATCGATAAGGGTCTGATAGGTTTTTCAGAGAAGCTGACATATACGATGAAACATCGTTTGAATCAACTTTTCTGCCTAACAAAAATAATGCTGCAGGTCTAGGCAACCTATTTACAGCTATTATTTCAGACACTTTTGCTTCCGAAATATCACGAGATTTCCATAATTTATTTCCCATGATAATTTTTATTAAATAAAGTAAATATAAACTTGTCACTAACGCCCCAAACAAGCTTCCGCCTATAGGGTTAAGTTTAAGTTTTATTAAAAAGTTTTTAGTATTTTAAAGTATTCAAATATTTAATTTTCCTTTTTTGTTTATTATTATTACTAACATTTTGTTAATTTAGCAAATTTTTCATTAATTACAAGTTTTATTCAATATTTAATACTTTTTTTTGCGAGATGTGCTAATCATACAATTGATATAATTGTATGTATTAATATTTTGCGAGTTGTGCATTTTTATCAATATTTAGTATATATTCAGTGAACCACATTAAATTATAGTTAACCACAGAGGAAACAAA
>JAOZMT010000063.1 GCA_029934175.1 Victivallales bacterium
TTATTTATCTTTTATATCTGGGAACATTCCTTGTAATGCGTTTTGTGCAATATCTTTAACATCATCCTCAAAGTCCATTTTTATAATCCAGCGTAAAAACCCTGGATTATTAATAGCTATTTCTTTTAAAGGCGCTCCTGAATTTTTACCAAACCCGACTGCTGCTTCACCATTTATCCAACGGAATCGTCCACCGCCGTCAATCCAATTAGGATCTTTTTTATCACAACTTTCATGAATTTCATCAAAGTCACCAAGACTATATTTCTCTAATTGTGCTTCAAATACATCTAAAGTAGCTTTTGTATCAGCCTCTGCACTATGAGCTTTTTCTATTTCTTTACCACAATAAAATTTCAAAGCACCAGCAAGAGTTCTAGGTTCATTATTTAGAAAAATTCTATAAGAATCTAAAAGTCTTCTTCCTTCCATAGAAAATTTAATATTTACTCTATTGAACTCTGCTTTTAATAATGGAACATCAAATTTAATGATGTTATATCCGCCTAAATCGCAATCTTTTAAATATTCCACTAATTTAGGAGCTATTTCTCTAAATGTTGGGGCATCTTTAACATCTTCGTCTCTTATGCCATGCACTTCTGCTGCTCCATCAGGAATTAACATTTCTGGATTCACTAATTTGGTATAAATATTTTTTTCTCCATCAGTAGTCATTTTGATAACAGATATTTCTACAATTCTGTCAGTATTTACATTTGTTCCAGTTGTTTCTAGGTCAAAAAAGACCAATGGTTTTTCTAAATTCATAATTTCTCCTTTTATTTTAATTCATCACAAAATTCTTGTATTTTTTTCAAAGCAATTTTTATATCATCAATAGATGCAGCATAAGCACATCTAACAAAGCCTTCACCGCATTGACCAAAGGCTGTTCCTGGAACTACTGCAACTTGCTTTTTATTTAATAACTGTGTTGCAAATTCTACGGAAGTTAAGCCTGTGCTTGTAATGTTTGGAAATACATAAAATGCACCTTTTGGCTTAAAGCATTTTAACCCTATTTCATTTAAACCTTTAACTATAACATTACGGCGTTCACAATATTCATCTTTCATCTTCAGCATCTCAGTTTCCCCATTAATCAAAGCTTCTAAGGCTGCTTCTTGTGCAAGAATTGATGCACATAACATCGAATATTGATGTATCTTCATCATTGCATCAATTAAATCTTCTGGTCCACAAGCATAACCTATTCTAAATCCTGTCATTGCATAAGCTTTGGAAAAACCATGAAGGAAAACAGTTCTATCTTTCATTTCTGGCAATGTCGCTATTGATGTATGCTCCCCATCGTAAGTTAATTCAGAATAAATTTCATCGGTTATAACAATTAAATCATTCTCAATTGCGATTTGTGCAATTTCTTTGAGTTGGTCATCAGATAATGTTGCACCTGTAGGATTACATGGAAAATTTAAAATAATAGCTTTTGTTTTAGGCGTAATTTTTGTTCTCAAATCATCAGGATAAAGGCTAAAGTCATATTCTTCTTTAGTTTCAACAACAACTGGAATGCCGTGTGCCATTCTTATTTCAGATTCATAAGAAACATAACACGGCTCATGATATATTATTTCATCACCAGGATTAATAATAGCTCGCAATATTAGATCCAAAGCTTCACTAACTCCCACTGTTACAATACATTCAGAGTCTGCAGAAAAATCTAAATTATAATTTTTATCTAAATAATTACATATTTCTTCTCTTAAAGATAATAATCCAAGATTTGATGTATAGCTTGTGTGTCCTCTTTCTAAAGCATAAATAGTTGCCTCTCTTATATGCCATGGAGCAATAAAATCAGGCTCTCCAATACCTAGAGAAATGACATTATCCATAGAATTTACAAGGTCAAAAAAATCTCTAATTCCACTTTTGGGTAAAGAACTAATATGCTTCGCTACTCTATTATGGTGTAACTTTAAGTCGCTCATATTTTTCCTCTTTTGTTAATAATGTTCCAAGTTCTTTATATTTTTTTAGGATAAAATGTGTATCGGTAGAAACTACACCATCAATGGTTGCAAGTTTTGATGATATAAAAACGCCAACATCTTTTAGAGTTTTTTCATGTATTTCTAATATTAAATCAAACTCTCCAGATACTAAATATAAAGATACAACTTCAGGAAATTTGCTTAATCTCGATGCTATATGATCAAACCCTTTATCTTTTTCAGGATTTATTTTGATATAAATCATAGCTTTAACTTTTTTTTCAGATAAATAATCTTCATTAATTAGAGTTTTATATCCTTTTATGATACCATCGTTTTCTAAATTAGCTATAGTCTCACTAACTTCTTGTTCAGAAATATCTAGTCTTTCTGCGATTTGTGCATTTGACAAACGAGCATTTCTTCCTAATATCTTTAATATTTTATCTTTCATTTTTTACCTCTATTTAAATTCTGTTACTGCAAATACATTGCCTTCAGGATCTTTAAATTTATAAATTTTTTCATTTAATTTATACTCTATTACTTCTTCTGCATAAATCCCATAATTTAATAGCTTTTTTATGAAATTTTGGACATTATCAATTGTATGAAACCAACAAATATTACTATTCTGATGAAGAATATCTTCTTCTTTAGCTAACTCTAAAACAAGCGGCATTCCGTTTGGGCATTTAAATTCAACCCAAAAATTACTGTCTATAATTGGATTTCCTAATTCTAACATATTTTTATAAAAATTAGAACATAGTCCTACATCTCTAACTTTTATAATTATCCCATTTAAACTTTTTTGCATAATGTCACTTTGTTTTTGTATACTTTAATAAGTAGATTGATTATCCTATTGTTAATTCTTTAAAAATTTCATCTAAAGAATGATTCGGCTTTATAGTTTTGAATTCTGCAGGCGTTCCTTGAAATTTTAATTCTCCTTCATTTATTAGAATTATTTTATTGCAAATGGCTTCAACTTCATCTAGTATATGAGTTGATATAATAATTGCCTTATTTTTACCCATTTGTTTTATAAGATTTCTCATTTCCCGCTTTTGATTAGGATCTAAGCCATCTGTAGGTTCATCCAATATAAGTAGTTCTGGATCATGCATAATAGATTGAGCAAAGCAAACACGCCTCTTAAACCCTTTAGATAATGACTCAATCTTTTGATTTTGCACATCTCGCAAAAAACATAAATCAATCACATTCTCTATTGCTATATTTTTTGCCTCTCCTGTTAAACCATGAATTTCAGCACAGAATTTAAGAAATGATAAGACAAACATATTGCCATATAAAGGAGCATTTTCAGGTAAATATCCAAATTTAGACTTAGATTTTATTGGATTCTTTGAGATATCAGAATTGTCTATAAAAATATTACCCTGCGATAATGCTAGAAAACCTGTAATCATTCTCATAGTTGTAGACTTGCCAGCTCCATTTGGACCTATAAAACCTAACACATCTCCTTTATTTAATGAAAAGGAAATGTTGTTAACTGCTAATTTATTATTACCATATAATTTTGATATGTTTTCAACTTTTAACATTTTTTAATCTTCTTTGACACTCATTTTTACTAAATTACGAACTTCATGTTTTTGATAATCTTGGATAACTCCAGGCTCAATTTCAAATGATATAATTTTATCACTTTTATAACGAAGACGACCTTCATATCTTTGACCACTTGATAAAGTTAAAATATGATCAGATATCCACATATTTATTGCTTTTTCTGATCTTGTAATTTTTCCTTTATTAACATTAACAACCATTGTTTTTGTTGTAGGTTGTGCACGCTTATGAGTGCATTGTATAGTATAGGAGCCTGCGGGTAAATTTGATACAGTAAATAATTTTGATATTTGTGGATTCTTCTCATCTGGTTTTGTTACACCACGAAATCTACCATTAATATAAATAGACACTCCTGGAGGATTTACAATAAGTCCAATTCCTCCTGTGTTATTCTTTAAGTCAATGACAACACTATTTTCTTGTCCTTTATATACTGTAACTTTTTTGTAAACAGGATCAAAACCCTTTCGTTCAACTTTTAACTTATAATTTCCAGGTAAAAGGTTATCAATCTTAACAGGTGTATTTTCGTATTGACGACCGTTTAAAAAAACTAAACAATTTGATGGATTAGATTCAATTTTTATACTACCAGGCAATTCTTCGAGAGTAGCTTTAATTTGCTCTGTCTCATTACGCTTTAAAATAAACATATACTCATAAGGTGCATATCCACTCTTCATTATTTTCAATTTGTAGTGTCCTTCTGTCATATCTGCTTCAAAAGGTGTTTTGCCACGAGGTTTGCCGTCTATATAAACATTTGCATCATAAGGTATGGATTTGATCTTTACAGTCCCAATATTTGATGATAAATTTTTCTCAATTATTTGTGGTCTTGCACTATCAACAATCCAAGATACTTCTTTGGAAACAAAACCTTGTTTTGATAACAAAGCCCTATACTTTCCTATAGGTAAATTTTTTAAAACTAATGGAGTCTCTCCCTTAAATTCACCATTAAGTTCAACTCCTACACCTATTGGCTCAGAGCGAATAATAACTGATGATGTAACTGGACTTAATTCGACTTTTACTTTTTTCTCCCAATTTTCATTACATTCTACTTGTTTCCATTCTGTTTTATAACCAGGTTTTGTAAATTTAACAAGCTTAATCCCTTTTTCTAACTTTATTTCAAGTGGAGTTGTTCCTGCTTGCTTATTATCAATATATACATTCACTTCATCAGGGAATGAATTAAAAACAAGAGTTCCTCTTGTATCTTTTTTTACATCTGCGGTTTGTGCAAATAATGAGAATCCGCCTAAAATAAAAATAAACCCCAATAGTATATTAATTTTCTTTTTCATCTTATTTGTTCCTTTTGCGTTTTATAGCTTCCATCTTGATAACTAATTTTTTAGCATTTTTATATCTTAATTCTCCTATATCGCATAGAGCCATCGTTTGATAACAAGCACTAATAGCATCATCAATATTATTCATTCGTTGAGCTTGCGTGCAACTGAATGCCAAGGCTGATAATTTTTTATCTCTTAACTTATTTGCTTCAATTTTATTTCTTCGAGCAATAATTAATTCTTCGGACTCATAAGGAAATTGACCTAATAAATTTTCAGCTTTAGTATACCTTTTAATAGCTTCCTTCAAGTTAGCTGGATCAGCATCATAGTTTTTATAAAGACTTTGTGCTTTGTAAAAAGCACTGTTCCCTTCTAATTTTGTCTCTTCGGCAGTCATTAAAGTATCAACATTAAGTATTTGGCTTGTGAAATCTCTGATAATACTTTCAACATTAAGAAATGCATGAGGAGGGATTTCGTCTTTTATAGTAATTTTTTTTAATTTCCCTTTAGAAGCAACCATAATTGTCTTCGTATTAGATGTCTCGCCAGCACTTGATGATGCATGTGCAACAGGAAGAGTGAAAAAATCAGTATCCCAAATATTATTTTCAAAATCATCTATAATTGATTGAGATATTTTTGTAGCATGGATACTTGCTTTTCTACGACTAATTAAGTCATCTAATGTTAAGTAAGCATCATTCCCTTCAATTTTAAGAGTAACATAGAATATATTATATGAATCATTTTCAAAGCTAATTACTTCTCGTTGATAAAGTAAAGCAAAACTAGGTTTATCTTTTTTAGTAGTCTCAGTTTGGTTTTCACTTGTTTTCTTCTTCTCGACAACTTGAGTCGATAAAAATACCAAAATAAAAATAGCTGCCACGAAAAAGACTCCACCAAAAAATATAACATTCAATAAAACCTTTCTTATATCTTTTTTGTCATATCCTTTTCTTGCTTGAGTCTCTTTTGACTTAAAAAAATTTGATTGCTCTTCTGTAGAATTATTATTTGTAGAGTCAGGAATTGCATCTTGTTCAGAGGAAACTGGAGCTTCTATAGGCGGAGCAGATACGCTTGTCTTTCGTTCTTCTTTAAGAGGAGCTGATTTTACAGCATCTCCAAAGCGTAATTTTTGATCTCCAACATCTATAATATCACCTTCCATCAATACTTGAGAACCATTAATGGTCTCCCCATTGATTTCAGTGCCGTTAGTGCTGCCAAGATCACGAATAATCCAATTATCACCTTTTAGTTCAATTTTAGAATGATAACGAGATACGCCTTCAACTAGTAAGGTAATATCATTATCCGTTTCTCGACCTAAACTAACACCTTGTGGCATTAATTCAAGTGTTTCTCCATTTTTTACGCCATTTATAAAACAAACCTTCATTATAAAACCTTTACTTGTCTTTATTAAAAGTGTCTAAAAAAGCTTGTCTGTCAATATTTTTTGTATTGGTTGCAACTTCTTTATAATTTTCATGATTAATATCCAGTCCATCTTTTTTAGCTTTTGCTTTCATAGCCCTATATTTCTTCATCCGTAATTTTTGCTCAATGGTAGAATCCTTTTCTGATAAAGTTTTATCTTCTTCAACAATATTTTCTTCTATTATTGGTGCATTACTATTTAGTTTAACTTGCTTTTTCTCGCCTCCTAATCCTACTTGCTTATTAAGAGTTTTTTCAGCAGTCTTTTTCTTTAACATTGTCTTTGTCATTGTTTTAGACTTATTTGTTAATTTTACAGGTGCTTTTTTAGGGACCTCTTTTTTTATATTAGACTCAATATCTTTTTCTTGCTCATCTTCAATAAGCACATTCGTTTCTTCAAACTTCTTTTTATTATCATCAGAATTATCTTTTTTCGGTAAAGATAATGTCTTACGAGTTTCTTGAGGTTCATCTTCTTTTTTCGGTAAAGATAATGTCTTACGAGTTTCTTGAGGTTCATCTTCTTTTTTCTCATCAGCATTGTCTTTTTTCGGTAAAGATAATGTCTTGCGAGTTTTTTGAGGAGTATCTTCTTTTTTAAGAAATCCTTTATCCAATGACACAGGACCGCCTTTTTTCTTTGGCTCAGGAGCTTTTTCAACTTTCATTTGAAGTTTTCCAAAAGACAAACATTCGCCTTCTTGAAGAGTATGAGGCTTTGTAATTTTAACCCCATCAACCTTTGTGCCATTTGTGCTACCCATGTCTCTTAAAATCCAACTTGGTGGCTTAAATTCCAATTCTGCATGATATCGTGACATTCCAACTACTAGCGGACAAATATCATTATCTGTTTCGCGTCCTATTTTAGTAACTGGAGTTTTTAACGCTTCTATTTCGCCTGCTTGAGGTGTGTTTACATAACAAAGTTGTAGGGACATTTCTTATTTCTCCTTTTTTAATAATACAGCTAGAGCTATATCTTTATGTTTATCTTTTAGATTATTTATTAATATATCATCATTTAACTCAGATTTCAAGTCAATTTTGTCTCCAATTTCAATATTTTGCTTAAAAATTGTATTTTCAGGGACTTCAATAACTGAAAATGCTCCATTTTTACCTTTTACAATTGGTTTCCAAGTTGAAACAGAATTGCACAAATCGCAAATATTATTTTCTTTATCCACAAAAATAACATCTATTTTAATTTTCATAAAAAATGTATGAATTGCTGTGCATTTTTCAAAAATTATAGCATCAAAGCCATCAAAACCTCTACCAATTAATCCTCTGCCTCTTTGCAATATATTTGTAGCATAAAATGGTTTATATGACAAAACAGATTTTTTTGTTAAATTTCTTATCATTAAGCAATTGCCTTTAATGCTTGCATTATAACAGGTCCCATTAATATAACTATTACAGGAGGAAAAATAAATAAAGTAACTGGAAGTAATATTTTAACAGGTGCTTCATTTGCTAATTTTTCTGCTCTTTGAAATCTTTTTGTTCTTAATTGATCTCCTTGAATTTTTAAAATTTGTCCGATACTAACTCCAAGCTCATCGGCTTGAATAATTGAATTCATAACTGTTGTAAGATCGGGTTGCCTAACCCTTAAAGATAAATCTTTTAATGCTACTCGTCTCTGCTTTCCAATTTGAATTTCATTGAAAGTCCGCCCTAGTTCTTCACTTAAAGCATCTCGTCTTCTTCGTTCTAAAATATCACGAAGAGCTGTTAAAAAGTCTTTACCTGCTTCTACAGATAAGGTTAGTAAATCTAATACATTAGGCAAAGCTTTTTGAATTTCTAGATGTCGTTTCTTTATAGCAAGACTTAGCCATAGCATAGGATAAATCATTAGCATTACAAAAATTAAAAGTCCAAAAATTTGTAAATTCCCAATAAAGCAAACTACCCCCATCGCAACTCCCAAAAAAAATAATATAATTCTAATCCCAACAAACTCATCGCCTCTTATTGTTTCAGGGTCATATCCTGCCATCAAAAGTTTTTCTTGTGCCTTTATGCTCATAGCACCTAAAAAACCATTTTTTGTTAATGGTGTTAAATTCCCTGTAAAATGAAGTAGTATTTTAAAAGACGGTGGTAAAGCAATTACCGTTTCATCTTTCTCTACTTTCTCTAAACTGATTTCTCCCATTGCATCTACTACGAGTAAAGCAATACAAAATACAGAAATAGAAGATGACAATGAAGCCATAATATTTATCAACATTTCCTGTTCCATCTCAATTCTCCCTTTGATAATTTATAATTAAACTTATAGTAATAATAATACAAATTTAAAAAAAAGCAAGTTATAATATATATATTTTTAGAATTTTATCTACTAGTGTATAAAATTGAAAGTTTATTCCTATAAATATTTTCTTTTTAAATTAGTCAAATCGCAAGATTTACTCAATAAAATATTCCTATTATATTTTTTTAGCATAAATTTTGAAATTTGCGAATTGTGCAGTAATATCTAACCATTTTGGGATTCAATTTTAGAGAAATCAAGCACTAAAACTTGCGAAGCAAAAAGTAACGCAGGCATCTTGCCTGCTATGCGTCGTTTGCGTAGCAAACAAGCACTAAAACTTAATCTATTGCTTACAACTTAAAATTCTTTTTTGCTTTGCTATTTTTTGCACTTCGGACAGGCAAGATCTCTGTGTTATTTTGTTTGTGTTACTCTAATTAATAATCGTTTATAAAGCATGAACCACAAAAATTCGGGCTTGTTTTTAACGCCGTCCAAAATAAAAGATTTTATTGAGAAGAATTAAGCA
>JAOZMT010000064.1:0-1881 GCA_029934175.1 Victivallales bacterium
GCTAAAGCTGTGAACTCCGACAACTTCGATCGCTTTGCGATGCGACTAGGGGAAACCGTAGCGCCACCGTCTCGGTGGCGCTACGCTTAAATCGACAGCCCCCTGAAAGCGGAACTCCGACAATATTAATACTCACTCAAAAGTGTAATCTGAAACATGCAAAAAAAATATAGATAATTTTCAAATCATCTATATTTTTCAATGTATTATTTTATGCTTGTTCTAATTCAATGGTTTTTGTAACTAGATCGCATACTTCGCTAGGACCGAAATATTGTATTGGACCTGGATAAACAAAATCTGTTTCAATTGCCCATTTTTCTCTGTTTTTCACAAGCTCTAAAAATGGTGCATCATCAAGTTTAACTAATGCTTTTTGAATAACTGGTTTATCTTCACCATGACGACGCTCTACATTCATCATCATTGTAATTGGAATACCACCTGCAATCCATTTATCTGAATGTTGTGTCATATTTCGGACAGATGACATATATCCTGTTTTTCCTGATGCGATTAATGCAGAAGCATTATAACCTAAAGAATAGCAATAATCTGCATCGAAATTAGATGGAGCAGCACATCTTCCTTCATAACCAAAGAAATGTGTTTGAGCAGAAAATTTGCCTGTATATTTGCCTTTTGATTTTAATTCTGATAATTTAGAAGCAACCATTTCAGCTAATAGTTTTTCAGTTTCAATTAAAGAAACTTGAACATTACCATGTGGATCTCTATCATTTAATAACTGCATTTGAATTAATTGTGGTAATGAACTAAATGTGTATGATGTATCTTTTCCTAAATGATGATTAATAAAAACAATTTTTTCATCTTTTGATGATAAAATTTTGAAAGCCTCTTCTTCTTTTGCAAGCAAGTCATTTAATTCACTAATTAATGCTTTAACTTCAGGAATAAATTCAACTAAACCTTCAGGAATTAATACAACTCCGAAATCACCAGCTGTTTCTGCACGCTTCGCAACTATATTTGCGATATATGCAACTATTTCATCAAGTGTTTGCTTTTTAGTTTCTACTTCTTCTGATACAATTGTGATATTTGCATGCGTTTGTAATCCACACTCTAAAGCTATATGCGATGCACTTCTTCCCATTAATTTAATAAAATGCCAATATTTTTTTGCAGATTTTGCATCGCGTTGGATATTACCAATTAATTCACTATAAACTCTGCATGCAGTATCAAATCCAAATGATGTTTCAATTTGTTCATTCTTCAAATCACCATCAATAGTTTTTGGACATCCTATAACTTGAATTGGAATATCATTGCTTTTATAATATTCTGCAAGTAAACAAGCATTCGTATTTGAATCATCTCCACCGATAACTACCAATGCACTAATGTCTAATTTAAGACAATTATCTTTAGAAGAATTAAAGTCTTCAACAGTTTCAAGTTTAGTTCTTCCTGAACCAATAATATCAAATCCACCTGTGTTTCTATATTCATCAATAATTTCAGCAGTTAATTCAACATATTCATTATTAATCAAACCACTAGGACCACCTAAAAAACCAATAAGTTTACTATCTTTATGTAAAGATTTAATACCGTCAAATAGACCAGCTATAACATTATGCCCCCCTGGAGCTTGTCCTCCAGATAAGATAACTCCAATATTAATAGCTTTATCTAAAGTTTCTCCAGTTCCAACTTCAAATGATAATTCAGGACTACCAAAAGTTGCACTAAATAATTTTTTTATTTTATCTACATCTGCAATCGCAGTTGTATCATTTCCTTGATTAATTTTTGTTAATGCTCCTTTGCGTAAAGCAGGTGGCAATTTAGGTTCATAAGACGCTCTAACTTTTTGTAATGATGAAATCATAATTTTTTCCTTTTTTTATT
>JAOZMT010000064.1:1981-9111 GCA_029934175.1 Victivallales bacterium
AATCTAATCCTTATTTAATATTCAAAACCGTAAATTATTTATATTTCTCAGTATATTAACTTTATGCCGAGCAAAGCTCAGCGTTCCCAGATTTGCCGAGCTTTATGATTTTTTTAAAATATCTACATTTTTTCTAGCTTCACTAAATACCCAGTTTAAAGTATTTAAAACTTTATTAAGATTTGCAGGTGCAGCATGAGCATTTGTATCAATTATAATTTTTTTATTTTGCAAAATACCAAACTCCCAAATTTTTCCAGTTGAAACCAGTCCATAAATAGGAACTTCTTCATTTGCATTTAATTTTTGAGCAGCAATCATTTCTGCGCCAACTTGTGCCCAACCTTTAACAAAGTTGTCTCTTTTTGCTTCGCCTACGCATACAACAGGAGTTGTATATTTTTTTCCACCTTTTTCTAAAGTTGGTGCTAAAAAATAATCAGGTTCTCCTGTTAATCCTAACTTTTTATCATATTCGAGTTTAATATGAGAAAAAAGCGGTAAATCATTATTTCTTGCAACATCAGCTAAAATAGGTCGTATAATACTTTCACAAATAGTAAATTCATTTACAAAGTTTTTCATATCAAAGAAATCAGCTCTTAAAGTTTTTTCAAAATATTCATTAAGAACATATTCTTTTTCTTGAATAAAATATCCTGGTTGAACGGTGTAACCAAAAATATCACAAACTTCTTCTATTTCATCAAAACTAGAAAAGGTTTTATTTTTGCTCGTATCTTCCATTATATTCTCCAAATTTAATTATTTTTTAATGCATCATCTAACTTAGAGTTAGCCTTATTCATTATATTATTTAAATCTTTTTCAGCTTTAATACCTTGTCGCATAACTCTACCGCCAGTAATCTCATCTGCGAGTTTACCAACAGTAGAAGTCTCTTCTTTCTTGTCTAATTCTTTTTTATAGTGTATAACACCAAAAATAATTAAGACAATTATAACTATAGCGATTAATATCTTCACTTTTATATTTTAAGTGTAGGCATTGGATAATCAATCATAAAATCAGCAACTTCTTCTGCAATTTTTGCTAATAAAGAAAAATCATCTTTATTTTCAGCAACTTGCTTCATCCAATCTGCAATATTAGCCATTTGTTCTTCTTTTAAACCACGAGTTGTAATTGCTGGAGTTCCAACACGAATACCACTTGTTACAAATGGTGATTTAGGATCAAATGGAATCATATTTTTATTAACTGTAATTCCAGCTAAGTCTAAAGCTGTTGCCATCTCTTTTCCTGTTAAATCTTTCGGCTGTAAATCAACTAATACAATATGATTATCAGTTCCACCAGAAACAACACGGAATCCACATCGTTCTAATTCTTTTGCGAGTCGTGCAGCATTCATAACAACTTGTTTTTGGTATGCTTTAAAATCATCACTCATAGCTTCTTTAAAGCAAATAGCTTTAGCAGCGATAGTATGCATCATTGGTCCACCTTGCATACCAGGGAAAACTTTAGAATTAATAGCTTTAATATATTCTTCTTTACATAAAATTAAACCAGAACGAGGACCTCTTAAAGTTTTGTGAGTAGTAGATGTTACAATATCAGCATAAGGCACAGGACTTGGATGCTCTCCAGCTGCAACTAAACCTGCGATATGTGCCATATCAACAAAAAGTTTAGCTCCTACACTATCAGCAATCTCACGCAATCTAGGGAAATCAAGAGTTCTAGGATATGCACTAGCTCCTGCAATTAATACTTTAGGATTATGTTTTTTTGCGAGTTGTGCAATTTCATCATAATTGATAACTTCAGTATCTTTTTCAACACCATAACTGATAACATTGTATAACATACCGCTAAAATTCATAGGATGTCCATGAGTCAAATGACCACCATGATCAAGAGACATAGCTAAGATAGTATCACCTGGTTTAATAATTGCGAAGTATGCAGCCATATTTGCTTGGCTACCAGAATGAGGTTGAACATTTGCAGCTTCTGCACCGTAAAGTTCACATGCACGATCAATAGCAAGTTTTTCAACTTCATCGACAAACTCACAACCATTATAATATCTTTTTCCAGGATATCCTTCTGCATATTTATTAGTAAGACAAGACCCTTGTGCCGCTTGAACAGCAACACTTGTGAAGTTTTCTGATGCGATAAGTTCAATACCATCCTGCTGTCTAATAAATTCTTTATCCATATTTCCTGCAACTTCAGGATCTACACTACGAATAGCAGATATTACATCATAAGAATTTGTTTCAATTTTATCAAGTCTTCTAATATGTCTTTCAGCTTGAGTAAATGATGTATTAATCCAAGCAGCAATAATTTTCATTATTTCTTCTTCAGAAATATAATCAGCAGGCAAAACCAAAACATTTGAACAATTATGCTCTCTACTAGCTATAGCAACCTTTGCGGTATGTGCAACAACTGCTCTTACACCGTGAAATCTATTTGCATTAATTCCCATTCCTACGCCAGAACGGCACAATAAAACACCTGCATCAATCTCTCCTTTTGAAATAGCTAAACACAATTTGCCAGCGAAATCTGGATAATCATCACTAGGGTCAACTTCATAAGCACCAACATCAATAAACTTAGCACCCTCCAAAAAAGCAGCTCCTACAATTTTAGCTTTTAATTCAACTCCCCCGTGGTCTGTTGCAATTCCAATTTTAATTTCTTTTTGTTCTGCAAAATCATTTAATTTAACCATAATATTCTCCTTAATTTTTAATTAATAAATTTTTATATAAATAATATAATAGGAAAAGATGAAAAATCAATAAAAAAACATTTAAATATTAAATTTTTATCTTCTTTGATTCCATTCTTTAGTTTGATATTTCGTTTGAGCTAAAGATTCTGCTTCTTTAATTAATGAATCATTTGGGATATAATTCAGGAATTTCATATTAAATTCTTGTTCAAAACCTGCGATTAATGCAGATTTCACAGTAGTTTTACTGTCCTTCAATTTCCTTAAAATAATACTGCCTTGATGCAATATACCTTTTTTGGTTCTGCGTTGTGCAGAGCCTGAATATTTTATATTATTGACCATTACATCATATTTAGTTGGAGTTATAAAACATTGCATCGTTCCTCTATCTACTGATTTTGACTTTGATATTTGCAAATCACCCAAAACATCTAAAGAATTTAAACATTTCAATACAGCTAAGTGAATAATTTTATATGACTCTGTTGTATCTAAAGACTCAATTTTATGCCCTTTTGGGATTGTAACAGTGTATGTAAGTTCGTTCTCATGATAAACCACCCCTCCCCCAGTTGGTCGGCGGATTATTATTGGTTCTTCTTTTTCATTTGCAACTTCATTAATAATTGCATTATAATTTTGTATATAACCTATTGAAATTGCATATCTATCCCAACCATAAATTCTTAACAATGGTTTCTCCATTTCTGCAACTTCATTCATTAAAACTTCATCAATTGCCATATTAAAAAAAGGAGAATGGTTTATGTCATTAAATAATAGCCATTGTTCTGAAATACTCAAGATATACTCCTTAGAATGATACCTGCTGACTCCAATAATTTACTTGAAACATTATCTACAGAATATCTTTCTTGATAAACAACCTCTACAATTCCTGCATTTATTATCATTTTTGCACAAAGTAAACAAGGACTAAAAGTTGTATAAAGAATCGAGTTTTTAATAGCAATACCATGATAAGCAGCTTGAACGATAGCATTTTCTTCTCCATGACAGCAAATACATTCGCCTAGATTTTCACCAGATTTAACATCAGAGTTGCACCTTTCGCAACCTCCGTCAAAACAATTTGCAATTCCTCGTGGTGTTCCATTGTATCCAGTGGATATAATTCTATTATCTTTCACAATAATAGCAGCAACTTGTCTTCTACAACAATTACTTCGCTTAGCTGCGACTTGTGCAATATCCATAAAATACTCATCCCAATTAGGTCTTTTATTTTTCATTTGTTCTCCTTAGTTTTATTTTGAAATATTAGTTGTTCTCCACATTTAGCACAAAATTTATTAGTTCGTTTATTTTTTTCGTAACAAGTCGAACAAAAACAAAATGCTTCCTCTGAGTATTGATTATTAACAATTTTATTAAGAATCATTCCATAATGTGACATTAATTCTTTGGTAATCTTTTTGCGTTTCATTCCAGTAAATGCGAACTTCGCAGCATCTTCATAAGCTGCGATTATCGCACGCCTTGATAACATTTGCTCACTTCGCAATTCTGTAAATTCTTGTTTCAATACTTCTGTTTGTCGTTTGATTGAACGAGACACCATTGCACTGCCCATCATTGCTGACATAAATGTCGCACCTGAAATCATCTGTGCACCCTGCATAACAGTTGATGCTAATTGTTCGCTGTTGATACCATTGTATTTGCAAGCATCGCAGAATTTTCAGCCATTTGTCCGCCAAGATAATTTGTTGATTCTGCAATAGATCCAGTTATAGCATCTGTGCTACTCGCCATTTGATTGCTTAATCCAGTCGCCATATTTGTGATATTATCGTTTACAATTCCAATGTTAGAATTAACAGAATTAAAACCAGTTGTCATAGTTAAATCAAGAGAACTAAAACCATCTGACATTTGATTTCCTAAATTTGAAAATCCAGCATTCATATCATTATGCATATTCCCGACTTGATTTCCTAAATTTGTGAAACCTGAATTCATATCAGTTCTTATTCCGCCCAAAGTGCTATTCATCTGTTTCATTTCAATGCCAGAACTCTTAAAAAATGCCTCTTGACTTCTAAAGCTTCTTTCCGATAATCTAACACTGCATTGTTGCGGAGTAAACATCATTTTATCATATCCTATTCCCATATTTTCTCCTTTGTTATTTTTTAATCAATAATTCTTCATATTCAAAATCTGAAATATTTCGTAAGTCTTCTTGAAATGCAATTCCTATTAAATATATAGGTTTATTATGATTAAGATATTTTTCATAATATTTTTTTTGTTTTATTTGAGCCATTGCGGAATTCGCAGATTTAGACATTTTAAATTCAAAAATATAGATTGCAGACTCCGCAAATACAGTTAAATCAATATTACCTCTTTGAGTTGAATCTTCTGCTATTGACCGAAAACCAAGAGCATTAAATGTTGTATAAAAGAGGCAATGATAATATCCTTCATATTTTGAAATATCATTTTTTCTATACCAATCATGAGGAATACTTTCAAAAAATGATTTAAAGACAGTTTCTAATTCCCAAGGTTTTTTATCTGTTAAAATATGATATAATTTACTAGAAAAATTATTCCTATTTTGAGAACTCATAGAATCAAAAAGGTCCATATTAAAAAAGGCATTTAAAGCCATTCTAACTTCAAGGTTTGGAATTTTTAATTTATAAATAACATTATCTCCTTCTTGAAACTCTTCATCAATTGTTAAATATCCTGTTTGCAGTAATAGGATTTCTAATTTTATATTATTAATATCAAAACCTTGTAAATCTAATTTTGATACTGAAATATTATCAAAATCAAGTTTTTCTTTTTTTGAATTCTTAAATTCATTTATAAGTAAAGTTGGAGTTCCTGTTTCAAACCAATAAAAATCATATTCTTTTTCATCTAAAAAAAGTAAAATGTCATAAGGATTATATATTTCACTGCCTCTAAATTTATATCCATCATACCACTCTTTAACTTTTTTCAAATCAACTCCATCAAGATATTCAACAAAAATATCTTCAAACTCTTCTTGAGTATATCCAAACATATCAGAATATTTTTTACTATAAGTTAAATCTTTTAAATTGTTTAATTTACTAAAAATACTGGTTCTTGTAAATTTTGAAACTCCTGTTAAAAATACTAATTTTAAATATTTATCAGCCCCTTTTAAAACAGAATAAAAACCACCAAGGGTTTCTCTCATTATTTCAACGCTGGGTTTCTTTAAATTATCAATTATTGGTTTATCATATTCATCTATTAAAATTACTACTTTTCCATATTTTTTATATAACTTAATTATTAACTCTTCAAATTTATCTGTAGGCAATTTCTCTTCAAGCTTGATATCATATTCATTTGAAATTTTTAATAAATTCCAATGCATCTTTTTATCTAATTCTTCTTTTGTTATAACAGTTCCATTTCCCCAGTCAATTGAGATTATTGGATATTTTTTATCCCAATCCCAATTATCTTCTAAATATAGCCCTTTGAATAGCTCTTTTTCTCCTGAATAAGCTGCACGAAGTGTATCAACAAAAAGACTTTTTCCAAAGCGGCGAGGTCGTGATATAAATAAATATTTAGATGAATAATCTTCCAACATTTTAATATATTTTGTTTTATCTACATAACAACAATTTTCTTCTATAACATCTTTAAATACCGCTTTTGCTATTGGTAATTTTTTCATCTATTTCCTCCTTACTTCTTATGTTAATTTAACACGATAATTCATAAAATACTTAGGAATATCCAATAATCAATCCTAGGCAATAATTCTATTCTAATTTCACTTTAAATACTTCTCATTTTTTGGTATATTTCAGAAAGTAGTTGACATTTTTTTATTGTTCAACCCCATTCGGGGTTGGGAGTTGTGGTGTTGTTATTCCGTAGGTTGAAACGGACAGCTATTCATATTTAACCCCTTCGGGGTTATCTTATTACCCGATAGGGTAAAACATGAATAGCCTCGGGTTTTAACCCGTGGAACTTATCACACACAATAATCAACCCCGAATGGGGTTGCACAAATTGCCAATTACTTTTTCATCGTAATCTGAAATATGCTAAATTTTATTATTCTTTCTTTTGTGCCAACGGCACATCTCATATTAGCCTAGGGTTTTAACCCTAGATGTTGTATTGTCAACCATTTGCTCTGAAAGAGCATTTCATAATTATTGCATTATTTACAAATATTACATCATTTATAAAAAGCCCTTTCAGGGCAAATTCTTTTTTCTTGCTTGCTTTTTCTTTTTGCTCCGCAACTTGAATTCAGAGGGACTTGTCAGAGACTATTCTTGAGCTAAAAGAACCCGAAAGCCCAAGTCGCTGAACGTATCCGACGGATCATTCCAGCTACGAACCGCAGAACGACAGCCCCCAGCAGAGTAGC
>JAOZMT010000065.1 GCA_029934175.1 Victivallales bacterium
CTCTTAATTATTCTGCTTAACAAGAAGAAATTTAATATCAAATTTTCAAAATGATTCTGTAAATCTTGAAAATTCTGTTATCCTGTCAAAACAATTGTTGGGCGGCATTAAGAACAACGCCTATAAATATTTAAACAAGAGTTTTGCTATTTTTATAGCACGATTTTGTTCAATAAATCCTGGACTTGTTGCAAGGGTTATTAATTTTGCGAATTGTGCAAAGTGACAAATTAGTTTTATTTTATCTTCTAGAGGTATAATTGTCATATTTTTACTGAAAAAATCTATATCAATATTTAGAATTATATCTGCTTTTTTAAATTGATTAATTTTAGACATATCTGAATTTTCAGTAAATGAAAGATAGTCTTTTTTTATCCAATTTGCACAAATCGCAAAGTTTATATAATCTGATATAACAGATTCAGTCTTCCATTCTTCCAAAGAACTTGCATAAATCGCATTATCTCTATGTTGGTCAATATGAATTAATTGAAGTTGCGACTTATGCAATAAATGCCACGCTTCTAGGACGGAATTATGGTTATCACATATAAACACAGGGGTTCTACTATTTTCTGTAAAGCCTATGACATAATCTTTAATTCCTGTATATTCAATAATATTATCATCTAGCATTTCACGAAAAATAATATTATTCCCTTCTTTTATATTACTTGCATATCCTTTTATAATAGGAGGAACAACAAGTTTGCGACCTGTGCAGAATCCATATTTGTTATTGCCAATATTTTCATCAATTATATAACTTGGTCGTAAAATTGAATCAATTTCTAAAATCTTATCTTTTTTTACAAACGCTGAGGTCATTTCCTCAATATATTTTTCAAATTTATAATAAAACATTTATTTTATAAATGTCAATAAGACTTGTTCAGATTCAAAGTTCATATTTACTTCTCTTTTCTCATCATAAAAAGATAATTTTTTAGCTAATAATTGTAAGGGATTTGAATTATTATCTTCTTTAGGAAATAAATTAGGATAAAATTTGTCATTAACTATACCCGATGATATTTGCGATATGTGCAAGCGTAATTGATGTTTTTTCCCCGTGATAGGTTCTAGATGATATTTTGCGTATTTATCATTTTTTGATAAAATTTTTATTTTAGTAATTGCGTTGATAGGTAAATCTTGCGAAGAGTGCATTAAAAACCAAGTTTTATCTGACTGTGTTAATCTGTTTTCAATTAACCATTCAGATTTATTTTCTTCGTAGGGTAAGCCACCAATAGCTTCGTATATTTTGGATATTTTATGTTCTTTGAATAGCAATGAATAATTTGTTCGAGTTTGAGGATTTCTCGAAAACATAACAAGACCAGCAGTAGCCATATCTAACCTATGTAAAGGAACTATATTATCTTCATTTAACTTGTTTTTAATTCTATACAATAAACATTCGTTTACATATTTTCCTGATGGAGTAACTGGTAAAAAATGTGGTTTATCGACAACAATAATATCTTCATTCTGAAATATTATTTTTTCATTACCTTGGATAGTTTTTTCATTCATAACTTCTCTAAAATATGAGATTTTCTCATCAGGTAAATATTGAGACTCTAAAGAAATAGGATTTTTATGTTTGTCTAATACGAGGTTTCTATTTATTCTATTAATCCATGTTTGTTTATCAATATTAGGAAATCTTTTAACTAGGAATTCTAGGATACTATTTGGAGGGTTATCAACTTTAGGAAGAAAAACGAATGATGGGCTTGGAGCAATACTATATTTATCTTGCATTTTCATTATATTCAATCATAAATTCTTCTAGTTCTTCAGCAGATTCTTCCCATTTGTTTGTTATATCATTTAATTCATCTTGAACTTCTTTAATTCTGCGGTTTATTTTTGCGAATTGTGCATTTTCATCAGATAATTGTTCAACTAATTGTTCATTTTCTTCTTCTAAAATTTCTATTTTATTCTCAAATTCAGTAACTTTTTTAGATAATTTGTTTTTAGTTTTTTGCATCGTTTTTCTAAAATCAGCTTTATCTTTTCTTGATAATTTTTTGTTATTTGAATTTGCATCAGAGTCAATATCATTTTCATTTAAAATATCATTTTTTGCGATTTGTGCAACTTTATCTAAATAATATTCATATCCACCTAAATATTTCATTATCGAAGCAGGTTGAGTCATTGCGATGATAGTGTCAGCGACATCGCTAATAAATTCAATATCATGACTAACAATACATACAGTTCCTTTATATTCTTTTAAAGCAAATTGCAAAGCTTCCCTTGCAGCAATATCTAAATGTGTAGTAGGTTCATCTAAAACTAAAAAATTAGGAGGATTGATGAAAATTCTAGCAAATGATAATCTGATTTTTTCCCCGCCACTCAAAACTTTACAAGATTTACTGCTATCATCTCCAGTAAAACCAAATGCTCCTAAAATATTACGAACATTTTTTACAGCTTCTTGATTTGGTGCTGCTGATTTAACAACATCATAAGTTGTTTGTTCATTATTAAATATTTCACTAAAATCTTGAGCTTGATAACCTAAAATGACATTATGTCCTAATTTCCTTTTACCACTTGTTGCAGGTAAAGAATTGGCTATTATTCGTAATAAGGTGGTTTTCCCTGTTCCATTGTATCCAACAATACCAACTTTTGCACCTGTTTCAATATTTAAATTAATATTATCTAAGATGTAGTTTTTATTATCATAAGATAGCGAAATATTTTCTAAAGCAATAGCTTCGACTCCAGATTTTGGGGGATGGGGTATTTTAATAGTTCCAGAATATGATAATGCATCAGGAGCAATAATATCTTCTAATTTATTTAATTTTTTAATTTGACTTTTAACTAATGATGCTTTTGTGCTTTTTGCACGGAATTTGTCAATAAATCCTTGCATTTTTTCTTTTTTCTTATCTTGATTTTTTTTAGCAAGTTCTAAATGATATGCCCGATTATCTCTTTCACGAACATAATAATCGTAATCACCAGGGTATCTTGTTACAATTCCGCCATTCATCTCTATTGTAATATTTGTTAGTTTTTTTAATAAATATCTATCATGAGAAATTAGCAGTAGCGTTCCTTGAAAGTTTTTCAAATATTTGTATAACCATTCAACAGCAGGAACATCTAAATAATTAGAAGGTTCGTCAAGAAGTAGAATTTTTGGATTAGAGATAAGCACAGAAGCAAGAGCAGCACGCATTTGCCAGCCACCACTAAAAGAGTTTAGTGTTCTATTGAAATCATTAGGAGAAAAACCTAGTCCAGAAAGTGCAATTTCTGCATCAGTTCTAATGCTATATCCACCTAGTAATTCATATTTGTCTTGCAATGCTCCAAGTGTAGTAAGTCTTTTTTCAGAGAAATCAATAGTTTGTTCATGTTCTAATTTTTTTATTTGTTTAAGTAATGCATTTAATTCAGGGATAGCATCAGCGGTAAAGTCTAATAATTTTTTATCTTCTGCATTTTTATCAAGATGTTGTTTTAAAACACTAATTTGCATATCTTTTGGCAATGAAATAGAACCTTTGTCAGGAGAAATTTCATTACAAAGAATTTTAAATAAAGTTGATTTTCCAGCACCGTTAGGACCAACAATCCCAACAAATTCCCCTTTATTAATTGTAAAAGAAGCATCATTTAGCAAATATTGTTCGCCATAGCTTTTGAATATATTATTGAAACTTATCATTGGTTATTTATACAAATTTTAATATTTTTTTTAAGAAGAGGTTCATATTTTTTATCAACTTCAGATATTAAATCTAGCAAATCTTTTTCATTAGTGTAGTTATATTTGAAAAGCAAAGAAACATATAAAATATCTTTGTCTCTATTTGCAATAAGTTTACTAATTGCGATGTCAGCCACACTTGGACATATTGCCGTAACACCACGAGTGTATTCTGATGAGATTTTAACAGTTCTATCTTTCCAATTTGATGGCATTTTAGCTGTTTCAGGTCCAACACCATGGGCATAATATGAAAATTCATCGTGAAAAAAAGATTTTTCTCCAATCGCTCCATCGATTAAATTTGATTTTTGTGGTTCATTTAATGGATAGATATCAGCTTCATTAGAATATATAATTTCATTTGGAGGATTTTCAATTGATGCATGAATAGCTTGACTTCCAATAATTACAAAATCATCACATTCAGTAATAGCTCCAGCGGCTCGTATTATATGTTCAAGTTGAAAACGAGTCACTTTAAATGCTCCTTAAAAATTTTCATTCTTTCAGAATTAGACAGGACACCAGCAAAAGGACAACATTGTCGGATTTGATTACCATATTCAGATTTCACAGTCAATAAATCACTTATTTCTTCCCAGCTTTTATTTAATAAAAGTTCCCAGTCCTTGTAACCAACACAAGGACTGCTTTTAAGACTCTTTTTTATAAATTGCTTAGCTTTTTCAATAGATAATTGCGAAGAGTCATTTTGATTAATCTTCTTAACAATAGCTTTCGCATAACTTAAACTTCTTAAATCTATTTCTTCATGAGTTCTCATTTGCGACTTGTGCAGTTTTGAAATTAAATTTTAAATGCTTTTACTAAATTATTTAACTCATTTCCTAAGTCTAATAAATTTTGGGCTTTATCACTTAGATTATCAGAGTCTTTTAATAATTCTTCAGAAGAACTATTCACTGCAATAATTTCTTGTGCAACAGAATCTGTAACTTCTGACGCTTGACTAACATTAGTTGAAACATCTTGTATCCCAGCAGTAACTGTTCTAATATCATTTGTCATACTAAAAACGCCATCTTTAGCTTCATTAACAGTATCATACATATCAACAACAGAATTTGCGGCTTGTGCAATATTGGAAGCAATATCTTGAGTTGTAACAGATTGTTCTTCAACTGCAGCTGCAATAGTAGATACAATATTATTAACTTCACCAGTGACTTCAGTAACAGATTTTATCTCTCTAATAGTTTCTTGAGTGCTTTCTTGCATTACATCAATAGTTTTTCTTATATCTGCAGTAGCATCATTTGTTTGTTTTGCCAAATCCTTCACTTCATTAGCAACAACAGCAAATCCTTTTCCAGCTTCCCCTGCCCTTGCCGCTTCAATTGTAGCATTTAATGCAAGTAATTTAGTTTGTTCAGAAATTTCCATAATTACATCTATAACTTTATTAATTTCTTCAGAAGCAACTCCTAATTCATCAACTTTTAATTGTGCTTTATTTGAAGTTTCAACTGCATTATTTGTAGTTTCTCTAGCATTTTCAGTGCTTTGAGCAATCTCGTTTATAGTTGCTGTCATTTCTTCTGTAGCACTTGCAACTGTCTCAATATTAAGCTTAGCATCTTCTGCGTTTTGTGCAACGGTTGTCATTTGATTATCAACATTTTCCGCACTTTCTGATGTTGAAACTACACTTTCGTTCATAGTTGTTGATAAATCTGAAACAGTTTGCATATTAACGCTTAATTCTTCTGTTGCTACAGCTACTGTATCTGCATTATTACTCGTATCTTCAACTTCTTTTTTCATTTCAGATGATAATGTATTTAATTCTTTTGATGAAGTAAGTAAAGAATCTGAATTTTCAGCAATATTTTTAATCATATTATGAATTCTATCAATAAAAACATTAAACCATTGAGCAAGTTCACCAACTTCATCTTTCGATGTAATATCAACCCTTTTTGTTAAGTCACCTTCGCCTTCAGCAATATCTTTAAGAATTTTAATAGTAGATTGCAACGCACCAGTTATTGACTTAGATATAGTTATTGATAATGCAACAACAACAGCAATAATAATAGATGTTATGATTAGAACAGATAAAAAATTTGTTTTAGATTGAGAACTAATAACAGTAGCATCTTTAATTAATGCAGTTGAAATAGCATCATCAACATTTTTTAATAAGTTAATTTTTTGAGTAATAGTAGAGAACCAATTATTTGGGTTGACTCCAAATTCTCCTTCTAGACTAATACCTTTAGCAAATGCTTTATTTCTCATATCTTGAACTTGAGAAAAGCTAGAGTCATTTTTTCTTGTATCATATTCATCAATATATTCTATAGGAGCCATAATTAAAAAAGAATTTAAATATGAGTCTTGAGCACTAATTAATCTATGGACTTTAGCTAATCCTTCTTTTGTGATAGAACCTTTATTAAAAGCCCCATTTAAAACAGCTCTTTCAATGCCAGCTCTTTCTTTTGATTCTAAGAATGAATAATATGATAATAATCTTTTTGCTAAATCTTCGTCAGAAGATAATTTTGCGATTTGTGCAACAATTCCAATAGCTAAACCATTCATATTTGTATAATATTTAATAGCTTTATTCTTGTCAATAGTTTTTGTATTAACTGCAGAACGAATGTTTTCTAATTTACTTGCTTCGTTTTGAACTTTTTTAATTCTATTTTCAAAAGCACTGCCAAATTGAGAAATATTTACAGATTTGATATATTTTTCTAATTCAGTTAATTTTGAGTCAGCGTTTTTTCTTTGATCATCTAATTTGTTTTTATTATCATTTGAAGAGTTACCATAAAATCCAGCAGTTCGCCCTCTTTCTTTTTGCGATTCATGCACAAATCCACTTAATTTTGAACTTAATAGCACTAAGTCTTTGATTTTGTTGTTTTCCTGCATTAATTGATAATTTTGTAAGATACTGCTAATAGCAAAATACAGAATGACAACAACAGGGATTGCGACCATTATAAACAATTTTTTATTAATTTTCATATTAGATAACATATTAAATACTCCTTATTTTTTATTAAATTTTATAAATTAATAACTAAGTTACAGTATAAGCTATGAAAAGTCAAATAAAATATGAAAAATTTTGATTAATTATTGAATAAATAAGAAAAAAATGCTTGAATAAAAGATATTCAAGTATATATTATAGCTGTGTAACGGGGCGGAGCTTGGATAAATTATACTAAAATTAGTGAGATTGAAAACAATGACAGCTACTGAATTACGAAAGCAACATATTGAAAAATTTAAAAAATTGCCTGCCGAAAAAAGGTTGGAATGGGCATTGACAACAGGGCATGAAATCCGTAATTCATTGTCTCCAGAAGCACGCGAAAGATTTGATTCATTTAAAAAGAAAGAAAAAGAGGAACGAAATGCAAAGTTGGCAGAAGTTGTTAAAAAATTTAATCTTTAGTGAATTAGAGTTTTTTCTTGTTGGAGGTGCAGGATTAGTTTTACATGGTTTACCACGAACAACTTTAGATGCAGATATTTATATTCCAGCGAATAGCAAAAATTTTAAAATTATGTTTGAATTGTTATGTGATGATTTATCTTTAAGTTCAAGTCAGTTACTTTTTAGAGAACATTATAATCAAGTTCAATTATTTGAAGGTCAATGGTTTTCTTTTGCGAATGATGATATTGATATTGTAGATGTTTATTTAGAGCAACCGAATTCTTTTTATCAAATGTTAGCAAAATGCGTTGATATTCAATTTATGGATAATAAAGTAAAGGTTTTATCACTAGAAGAAATAAAAAAAATGAAAGAAGAGGTTGGACGACCGTTGGATTTAGCAGATATAGCATTAATAAATGAAATTTTGGAAACAGTATAAAAAAGGTAGGATTATAAAATGGCTATTACAAAATTTACAAAAAATGAAATTCCATACTTTTGCTGGGATCGCAAATACACAGTTGATGATATTTTAAAAAAAATTGATGGAAGTGAAAAATATAAAACTATTGCATGGTTGTTAAGAGAGGCTAAGTTTCAAGATATTTGGTTTTTTATAACTCCTCAATATCTATTTTTGAATTATTCAAAAATAGAAAAACATTTAGGAAAAGATAAATTGTTTTGGGCTTATATTATAGGAGTATGGGATGAATTGGGAAAATTCAAAAGCACTAACTAAATTAAAAAAAGATTTTCTAAAGGAATTTTTTTCTATTGAGAAAAGATTTTTTCTAACTGGAGGATCTGCATTGGGAATTTTCTATTTAGATCATAGATTTTCTTATGATTTAGATTTTTTCACATGCGAAAAAAATATTAATTGGAAAGAAATTGAAGGATACGATTTTTCTGCGAAGTATGCAGATATATTTAAAATAGCATTAATTGAAAACAAACCAGCTATAGGATTAAGTTCCGAGAGGTGTATATGTTCTTCTCCAGAAGAAATATCAGAAATTTTGCGAAGTATGCAAATAGGGTTTTGTTATGACATAGGGCATTCAATGTGTTTTGCGAAGAGTGCAAATTAAAATTGGAAAGATGTTCTTAAATCTTTTTTAGAGTTAAAACCTAAAATGTATCACCTATCAGATGGAAATATTAATTCAGAGAAAGATAAGCATTTGAATATACGGCAAAAAAATAACATCTGTCTTTGTGTAAGAAAATAGTCCACTAATGACACAAATTCCACGAATAGTTTTTGCTCTTTCCTTGCGAACCTCGCAAAGATTTACAAAACAAATAGAGACAGCAAAATAAAAAGTTTGTATTAAAAATTAGTGCCATAAGTGAAATTGATGGATGATAAAAAGGAAATGAAAATGAAAAGATTTAATGTAACAGGGAATTGTATCCCAAAGAAACATTATATGTGTGATGTATCTGCGAAGTTCGCAAGATGTAAAGCATTAATTGAAGAAGGTGCTTATTACGCAATAAATTTCCCTCGGCAACATGGAAAAACCACAATGCGTGGATTGTTGAGGAGAGAATTTGATAGAGATGATTATTTTGTAATCGCAACAAGTTTTGCAAAAGGAGATGCTGGTTTTGAAAGTGAAGCAACATTGGCTCCTATGATTTTA
>JAOZMT010000066.1 GCA_029934175.1 Victivallales bacterium
GTGCTTTGCACTATGAATTGATTAAATCGACAGCCTCTGAAAGCGGGACTCTGACGATTTTTTTTGACTTTTCTAACTCAAAGTGTAAAGACCTTATCGAAACTAGCCGAAAATTTGATATAAAAAATATGTTTGCAGAATAATTAAAAGCAGAATAATTTATATTTTTAATTATTCTGCTTAAATCTTTACATTGTTAATTCTTATTTTAATTTCAATTAAGAACACTGACAGAAAATTCGACACAGAAATTTTATAAAAAAAGATGGAATGCTATTTGGACTTTTAGTTTTAATGCTTGAGGTGGACTTTGTGAGGTCTGAAGTAACGCAGAACATCTTGCCTGCAAAGTATCGTCAGGCATTTTGCCTGCCATGTATAAAAAGCAAAAAAAGTAACGCAGATTCTTGTCTGCGTTACTTTGTTGTGGGTAAAGTTCATCAATAAACAAAATTTAATTATTTCTGACAACAATAAATTTCATTGCTTGTTTTTTCTAAAATCGAATCCAAAAATATTATTAATTATTCTCCAGCACCCATTCGAGGTTGTTTGTTCGTATCTCGGATGGGAGTTGAAGAAAGTCTGCTATCTCTCGCGTCTTCTGCCGCCTCTATCTCCACCTCTGCCGCCTCTATCTCTGCCACCTCTTCTATTATTTGAATGACGACGACCACCTCGATCACCACCACGGTCACCTCCACCTGATCTAGCTTTTGCTTTTTCAACAAGAGACTTATTTCCTTGTTGAATATCTTTGAATTTTTTTAAGATGATTTCCGCTTCTCTTAAAGGCACTGTTATAAATGAGAATGTATCATATAATTCAAGTCTATCTATCATTTTATGAGGAATACCAGCTTGATCAACAATAAAGTCAACCAATTCTCTCTTTGTCATATTATCAGCCTTACCTTTGGCAATAAATAATCTTGTTTGACCTTCTGGAATACCTTGAGCTTTGCTTTCTTTTGCTGAACTAAATTGTTTATAACTATTATGATCTAAAGTATTACCATAGCTTTGTTTTAAAACAGCAGCTATAATTTCTTCAGGATGGTTATTTTTCATTAATTCTTTTGCTAAGCTAATGCAGTCATCCATTTTTTTCTCGTCAATAATTTCTTGAACCTCAGTTACTATTTTAACTTTTTTTGCTTCAACAATATCTTTTACCTCTGGAACTTTAGCTTTTTTTATTTCACTTTTCACAGTTTTTTTGATAAATCCTAATTTTCTAAATTCAGCAGAAGTAATAAAAGTAATTGCAGTTCCTTGGTTACCAGCTCTTCCAGTTCTACCAATCCTATGCACATATGCTTCTGCATTTTGTGGAATAGAATAATTTATAACATGTGAAATATTATCTACATCAATTCCCCTAGCAGCAACATCAGTTGCAACTAAAATGATTAATTGTTTTTTTCTAAATTTAGTTAAAACTTTTTCACGCTGTGCTTGAGAAATATCTCCGTGTAATGCATCAGCTGAATAGCCTCTTTCAACTAATTGACTTGCAACTTCATCAACATCATTTTTTGTTCTACAAAAAATAATACCATAAAAATTTTCTTCAACATCAATAATTCTTGATAACGCTTCAAATTTATTTCTTCTTGAAACTTCAAAGTATATTTGTTCAGTAAGGTTTGTTGTAAGATTTGTTTTAGTTTTAAGATGTTTATAACCACCCATATATTTTTCAGCTAAGTTTTTTATTCTATTTGGCATTGTAGCAGAAAATAAAAGAACTCTTTTTTCTTCAGGAGTATATTCTAAAATTTCTTCAATATCATCAACAAATCCCATATTTAACATTTCATCTGCTTCATCTAAAACAAAATATTCAATATCTTGTAATTTTAAAGTTTTGCGTCGAATATGATCCATAATTCTACCTGGAGTCCCAACAACAATATTAACACCCTGTCTTAATTTTCTAAGTTGCATATCAATTGACTGACCACCGTAAATAGGAGCAACTGATATATTATGCTCTCCCTTTAGAGAATTTGTTTCTTCACAAATTTGAATAACGAGCTCTCTTGTTGGAGCTAAAATAATTGCTTTAACTCTTTTATCTTTAGGATCAATTCTTTCAATTAAAGGCAAGGCAAATGCTGCAGTTTTACCTGTTCCAGTTTGTGCCTGAGCGATAATGTCATGAGTGTTCTCTAACATTAAAGGAATTGTTAATTCTTGAATTTCAGTAGGTTCTTCAAAACCTTTTTTTTCTAGTGCGACTAAACTTTTCTCGGAAAGTCCTAAATCTTTAAATAATTTCATTTTTCTCCATTAAGCACAAAGGCTTGGTTATTTCTGCATTAATCTGCATTTGCGATTTATGCAATGAAATTACTATTTGCACACTTCGCGGTTATTGTCTAATATTACACATTCTTGGTAATTTTAGACTAATACTCTCTATTGAGTATTTTATAAATATTTATAAATATCTTTTAAATTTAAACCTTTTTTTATCATCATAACTTGTAAATGATAAATCAATTGTGATATTTCCTCAGCGGTTTCATTATCACTTTCATATTCTGAAGCCATCCAAACTTCGCTAGCTTCTTCAACTATTTTTTTACCTATAAAATGAATTCCTTTATCATATTCTTTTACTGTTCCTGAATTTGGGTCATTTTTATTAATTTTATCCTCAAGCTCAGCAAATAGTTCTTCAAATGTTTTCATTTTTTATACTTCCTTTTTATAATGTTATAAATTACGAATTGTTAAAAATAGTTTAATAATATACTACAATGTTCTAAAAAAACAAGTTTTTTAACTTTTAAGCTGTTAAAAACTATACTGGCAAAGGGGAATAGATGAAAACTATCCGTCATATTCTTGAAAAATAACTGTTCCACATGCTTTGCAATGTGATGCATCTAAATCATGCTTCGATAAACCACATTTTTTGCAAATAACTTCTTTGTTATTTAAACTATTTTTTATTAGCATATTAATTAAAATCCCAGCTTGAACTGGAATAATTATCGCACCAAATGATATCATAACAACAGTTACGAAACGCCCTAAATCAGTAATGGGAATCAAGTCACCATAGCCAACAGTCGATAATGTTATAACGCTAAAATATAAAGCATCTCCAAACGATTTAATTTGCGATAATTTAGAACTTGCTTCAGCATAATGAATAAATCCAGCAGCAATAAAAAGAATTGTGACTATAGAAAATATTGTTTTTATAGTTTGTAATTTTATACGCGAGATATGTCCGAAGAAAAAATCTTCTGACTCAAGAAGTCGGAAAAATCGTAATATCCTCAAAACTTTAAAGCCTCGAAGAAATCTTAGATTATGCAATGAAATAATTGATGGTAAAATTGAGATTACATCAATTATTGCATAAAAACTAAAGATATATTTAATCTTGGATTCTGCAATCCAAAGTCTTAGAAGATATTCAATTATAAAAATAGATACTATAACTTTTTCAATAACTGTTAAAATTTCTAAAGATTCTGGGAAATAACTGTCTACTACAAATAGCCCACAGGCAAAAATATTAACTCCTACAAGAATTAAATCAACTATTTTCCCTGCAAAAGTTTTAGAGTCATCTAGGTAAAATGATATCTTGTCTTTAAGCATTATTTTCCCATTTGACCAATGATATCAGATATATTTCCAAAGCCTTCGCTATCAAGAAACTTATCTATTCCATCAATAATATTAATAGGAGCCATCGGGTCTGCGAAGATTGCAGTTCCAACCCCAATTGCACTTGCACCTGCCAAGAAAAATTCAATAGCATCATCGCCTGTCATAATTCCACCCATTCCAATTATTGGTATTTTAACAGCATTATATGCTTCATTTACCATTCTAACAGCAATAGGTTTTATTGCAGGACCGCTTAATCCTCCTGTTAGATTTGCAATTTTAGGCTTGCGTGTTTTAATATCAATTGCCATTCCAGGAATTGTATTTATCAATGAAATCATATTACTGCCTGCATCTTCTGCGACTTGTGCAAATGGTGCTATTTTTGTAACATTTGGACTTAATTTTGTTATCAATGGAATATTTGTTGCCGCTCTGACCTTTGATATAACCGTATAAGCTAACTTTTCATCTGTTCCAAATGCAACTCCACCTTCTTTTACATTTGGACAAGATATATTAATTTCAATCGCAGTTAAAGCATCTGCTTCTTCATTTAATCGCTCTGCAACTTCAACATAATCTTCAACTGTTTTTCCCCAAATATTTACTATAATTGGACAATTTTGTTGTTTCAAAAAAGGCAGATATTCTTCACCTTTTAAAAACTTATCAATTCCTGGGCCTTGTAAGCCAATAGCATTTAACATACCTGAAGTTACTTCTGCAACTCTAGGTGTTGGATTTCCATGACTTGCGAACGGAGCAATTCCTTTTACTACAACTGCTCCCAACTTTTCTAATTTGAAATATTCTGCATATTCAACTCCATATCCAAAAGTTCCAGATGCTGGCATTACAGGATTTTTTAGAATTAATTTTTCATTGAATGGATGATTTTCTGTATTTAAGTTCGTCGTTAAATTAGCCATAATAAACCTCACTTGCTTTAAAAATTGGACCTTCACTGCAAGTTCTTGCATATCTCCAGCCATCTTCATTATTTGCTTTCACTTTTATTACACAAGCAAAGCATGCTCCTACACCACAACACATCAAATGATCTAAGCTTAATTCAGCATCAAATCCTTCTTTTAAAAGTTGTTGACCGACAGCCATCAGCATGCCCATTGGACCACATGCATAAAACCTTAGTTTTTTGCCTTTATTTTTTGCTAATACATCTGGAATAAGCTCCGTAACCAACCCCTTATGACCATAAGAACCATCATTTGTCGATGTTAAAACAGTTGAACCTGTTTTTTTGTATTCATCAACAAGAATTAAATCATCCTTACTTCGTCCGCCAAGTAAAAGATATCCTTTTTGTTGCGAGTTGTGCAATAAAAGATAAGTTGATGCTGCTCCATATCCTCCTGCAATTACAACAGGGATTTCATCATCTAGTGGAGGCGAATAAGGATTTCCTAATGGTCCCATAATATCGCACACATCGCATTTTTTTAATTTAGATAAATGCTCAGTTCCTTTCCCCACTACTTTATATAAAATTGTCAAGGTTCCATCATTTGAAACATTGCAAATACTAAATGGACGACGAAGTATTCTATCTTCTAATTTTGCAATTTTCAGATGAATAAATTGTCCAGCTTTCGCATTTTTTGTTATTTCTGGTGCATAAAAATCAACTTTATAATAATCATTATACAGTAAATTATTATTTATTATTTCTCCATTTTGTCGAACAGACATTATTTAATTCTCCTAATTTTGAATTTTGAATTTAATTTATAAAATACTGCACAAACCGCAAATTTCAAGGCGTATTTCATTTTTTCCAGTATAAAACTTGAAAATTGCGATTTATGCAGTAAGTAGTTGATAAAATTAGTAGGATTATTTATTTAAATATTTTCAAAAAATCTAAAAATATAATGAATTTCTGACCTCTAGAGGTCAGAATTTAGGATTTTTAGTTTTTTCAATAATAGTTTTTGTTATTAAAACTTCTTTTTCAGATTTAATAATTTCAATTGCATTTATCATTCCTTTCTTTGGAGTAAAATTAACATTCAAAATACCATCTTCAACAAGAATTCCTTTTGTTTCTATACTGTGAACGGTTGAAAAATATACTTTTTGTATTTGGTGCATGGCACCATTTTTTTTATAATTTTAATTATAAATGCTTGTAACTTTTGTAATATTGTTATATATTGTATACTTATAGATAACAAAAACAGAAGGTTTCACAATGAATAAAATAAATCATATTGCTATAATAATGGATGGTAATGGACGCTGGGCAAAGAATCATGGAGTTGATAGAATAGAAGGACATAATGCTGGAGTAAAAGCTGTTAGAAAGACTATAAAGGCTTGTAAAAAATTCAATATACAATATTTAACTCTATATGCTTTCAGCACTGAAAATTGGAAACGCTCAAAACGAGAAGTAACTGGTTTAATGTCATTATTATCTTCATTCCTAGATTCTACTCTTGACGAATTAATGGAAAGCGATATATCTTTAAGGGCTATAGGACAACTTGATAGTCTTCCTTATATAGTTAAGAAAAAATTAAATTCTGTTATAAAAAAAACAAAAAATAATAAAAGTGGTGTATGCTGTCTAGCATTAAGTTATGGAGGCAGAGCTGAGATAGTTGATACTACAAAAAAAATTGCACAACTCGCAAAAGATAATAAACTAAAAATATCTGATATTGATGAAGATTTGTTTTCGCAAAATTTATATGCACCAGATATCCCAAATCCAGAGTTAATAATTCGGACAAGTGGAGAATTTAGAATTAGCAATTTCCTTTTATGGCAATTATCATATTCAGAGTTTTATATATCCGATATTTTATGGCCAGATTTTGATGAAGAAGAACTAAAAAAAGCTATTGACAATTACAATGCTAGAAATAGAAGATTTGGAGGAAGAGAGGAAGAATGAGTGTAGAAAAGTTAGATTCTGCGAGTTATGCAAAAATGAATAGAAGTCCTTTAGATTATGGTATTAGCTATGGACTTCTAGGAACGAAATCCTATGACGATAGCATATTTTCAAATATCTCAAAGGATTTTTTTTCGTGCTTTGAAATATCTTATGATGATCTAGAGTATAATAATTTACATGGAAGAATGAATATCATAGGTTTAATGGACAAGTCACTAGTTCAAAATATTTCAACTCAGTCAACTCAATTGCAATTTAAATTTATTGACAAACTTGATGATATTTTAAGTGAAGTTACAAAAAAATATAAATCCACATCATTTACAATGGAATTTAATATTGATAATGTTGAGAAGGAACTTTTGTTTATAAAAAAAATTTATCCTCTGTTAGAAAAATATAAAATTATAATGAATATGCAACTTAGGGTTCCATTTTTAGATAATACAGACTCTCTGAAATATTTTAATATTATAAAAAAAATGATGTTTCCTTATATAAAATACTCCTTAGACATTTATATTCACAATACTTTAAACAAAGCTACTCCAGAATGTTTGCAGCTCTTGAAAAATAAAATCTCAATTGTTAGGTTTATTTATGAGCCAGAAACAGGAAATTATTTAACAAATGAATTACTTGCTCCATGGATAGATTTTTTTGCAAACCTATACAATCCACCTTCTATTATTTTTACTCCCAAATCATCCTCCCAACACAAACTTGCAAAAGAAATTAAAAGCATTCAAAAAATAGTAAAAGAATTATTAGGTAAATAAATAACAAAAAATTTGCTAAATATGCAAAGTAATGTTAATTTATATAGAAGAGCTATAAAAACATTATAGCTCATAATAATAACATATAACCCCATATTAAAAATGAATAAAGAAAAATTAAACTCTTTTGATGCTAAAAAGCGTCAAGCAGAATTAGAAGTTGTTGTTAACGAAGTTAATGATGGAACAATTATAATAAAACCTGAAACTGATTCGCATAATATGCACTGTCATACGACTTTCTCATATAATGCTTATGATTTTTCTCCTAGCTATATTGCATATCTCGCAAAAAAAGAAAATTGGTTTGCTGCTGGAATAGTGGATTTTGATGTCTTAGATGGCGTAGAAGAATTCTTAAATGCTAGCGAAAAATTAAATATTCGCGGTGTTTGTGGACTTGAAACAAGAGCATATCTCCCAGAATTTTCAGACAGAGAAATAAACTCTCCTGGCGAACCAGGTATTACTTATCATATGGGTATTGGATATACAACAACAGATATTCCTAAAAAAGCTAAAGATTTTCTAAATAACCTTAAAAAAAGTTCTCAAATGAGAACAAAAGATATGGTTGATAAAGTTAACGAATTTTTATCTCCTGTAGAATTAGACTTTGAGAAAGATGCAATGGGTCTTACTCCTGGTGGAAATGCTACAGAAAGACATGTTTGCGAAGCTTATGAAAATAAAGCAAAAGATATGTTTCAAAACCAAGATGATTTAGTAAAATTTTGGACTGATAAATTAGGATTAGCTTCTGAAACGGCTCAAAGTATTGTTGCTGACTCTGGAAAAATTCAAGGAATGATTCGTTCAAAAACTATGAAATCTGGTGGAGTAGGATATGTAAAACCGACAGAAAAAACTTTTCCTTATGTAAAAGATGTCAATGATTTCACAATCTTAGCTGGAGGAATACCGACAATCACTTGGTTAAATGGATTATCTAGTGGTGAGAAATGTAGTGATGAACTATTAGATTTAAATATTAAACTAGGTGCTGGGGTGCTAAATATTGTTCCAGATAGAAATTGGAATATTAGTGATGCTGATGATAAAGCAGCAAAACTTGCAGAGCTTGCTAAAATTGTAGAACAGTGCAAAAAGCGTGATATTCCTATTATTGTAGGAACTGAAATGAATGCTCCAGGTCTAAAACTTGTTGATTCATTTGAGAGTGAGGAATTAAGTCCATATACTCAAATTTTTAAGGAAGGTGCTGCTTTAGTTTATGCTCACACTTTAATGCAACCTAAAGAAAAAGGGTATTTAAGTAAATGGGCTGATGATAAATTTAAAAATAAAGAAGAAAAAAATAAATTTTTCATCTCAATTGGACTAAAAAATCCAAATGACGCAAAGGCTGAAATAAAAAAATTATAATAACTAACATTTCGGGATTCGATTTTAGAGAAAACAATCAATAAAA
>JAOZMT010000067.1 GCA_029934175.1 Victivallales bacterium
CCCCTAAAGGGGATTATGGACAAACTCTTGCTAAAGCAAGCACTACAAACATATTGCATAAACTTTAGCATTATTATTTCCTTTGATATATACTTTATGAAATGTTTTTAGATTATTGTCTTGTGAAATTATTAGAGAGAATATTTTTTCTCCTAAAGTTTGCTCTCCTGAGAATCCAACGCCACCCATTGCAAAGAATTGAACCTTATAAATTTCAGAAATATCAATATTTTTTGTAGTTTCCATCATCATTGATGAGCATAATAAAACAAGAAATATTATTTTTATCTTCATTTATTGTTTAAAAAATTCAATAGTTTGTTCTAAGCCTGAAGTAAAATCATTTTTGTGAACTAAACCAATTTTCATTAGCTTGTCAACTGATGCCATAGAATGTTTGACATCTCCTGCCCTTTCTTCTTTATATATTACTTTAGAAGTTGAATGTGTTATATTTTTGATTGTTCTGACTAACTTATTTATTGTTATTTTTTCGCCATAGGCAACATTGTAAACTCCAGTAAAGTTATTTTGAGATAGAAATATATTTGCGTTTACAATATCTTTTACATATATAAAATCTCTAGTTTGTTCGCCATCTCCATAGATAATAATATCATCGTTATCTATAGCTTTTGATGTAAAAATAGGAACAGCTGCGGCATAAGCACTATTAGGATCTTGGCGTGGTCCAAAAACATTAAAATATCTAAGACAAGCCGTTTCTAATCTTCCTTCATTAGTGAACATATTACAATAATACTCGCCATCTAATTTTGTAATAGCATAAGGACTTTTAGGCTCTGGTAACATATCTTCAGTTTTAGGAACAGTTGGGTTATCTCCGTATATAGCAGCAGATGTGCTGAAACAAAGTTTTTTTACCCCTGCCCTTTCAGCTTCTTCAAGAACTATAAGCAATCCTTTCACATTCAATTCAGCACATTCAATAGGATTAGACATTGACTCTGGAACACTTATCATTGCCGCAAGATGAAATACGAAATCTACACCTTGCATAGCATTTTGAACAGTTTCTCTATCCAAAATAGAACCTTTTATAAATTGAATATTGAAACCATCAAGATTTTTTTCATATCCACTTCTTAAGTTATCAAGAACAACAACCTCAGCTTTACCTTGAAAGCTTTCGGCTAAATGGGAGCCAATAAACCCTGCACCGCCTGTAATTAAAACTTTCATAAACCTTTAGAATCAATATCTTCTTTAACTTTATTTATTAGTTCATCAACTGAAATTGCACCTAATTGACCATCAGCTCTTGAACGAACTGCAACAGTATTATCTGCTATTTCATTATCGCCAATAACAGCCATATATTGAATTCTATCTAAACGAGCAGTCTTAATTTTAGGACCTATATTATCTCCAGAGAAATCAATACTTGCTCTAAAACCTTGTTCTTTTAATTTACTTAAAACTTCTTTAGCATAATCAATATGTGAATCAGCAATAGGAATTACACGCACTTGTTCGTGTGCTAGCCAAGTAGGAAAAACACCTGCATAATTTTCAACTAAAATTGCAAAAAATCTCTCAAGGGAGCCAAATAAAGCTCTATGAATCATATAAGGGCGTTTTTTCTGTCCATCTTCTCCAATATAAGACATATCAAATCTTTCAGGTAAATTAAAATCAAACTGAATAGTTGATGTTTGCCATTCTCTACCAATAGCATCTTTTATTTTTAAATCAATTTTCGGACCATAAAAAGCACCACCACCTTCGTCAACTTCATATTCTAACCCAGATTTTTCAATTGCTGCTTTTAAAGAATTTCCAGCTTGTTCCCACTGTTCTTCCTCTCCAACAGATTTTTCTGGACGAGTTGCGAGATATGCTTTTATTTCCTTAAAGCCAAAGTCTTTCCAAATTTCTAAACTAAAACGAAGAACTTCTGCAATTTCTGCTTCAACTTGCTCTGGAGTGCATATAATATGAGCATCATCTTGTGTGAACCCTCGAACTCTTAATAATCCGTGAAGAACACCACTTTTTTCATATCTATACACAGTTCCTAATTCAGCCCATCGAAGTGGTAATTCTCTATAAGAACGCAAAGATGATTGATATACCTCTATGTGAAATGGACAATTCATAGGTTTTGAATAGTAATCAGACTTATCAATTTCCATTGGCGAATACATACCTTCACTATAGAAATCTAAATGACCACTTGTTTCCCATAAATTAGATTTTCCTATATGTGGAGTGTAAAGTTGTTCGTAACCATCTCTATAATGTGAATCACGCCAGTAATCTTCAATAATACTTCTAATTCTAGCTCCTTTAGGATGCCATAAAACTAATCCAGGACCAACTTTATCTGAAATACTAAATAAATCTAGCTCTTTACCAAGCTTTCTATGATCTCTTTTTTTAGCTTCCTCTATATTTTTCAAGTATTTTTTTAGTTCTTTAGGATTTGAAAAAGCAGTTCCATATACTCTTTGTAGCATTGGGTTTGTTTCTTTACCTCTATAATAAGAACCTGCAACAGATAATAATTTCACAGCACCTATTTGCCTTGTTTGTTCAACATGAGGACCACGACATAAGTCAGAAAAATTACCAATTTTATAAAATGAAATTACTTCACCTTGTGGAATATCAGCTAATCGTTCTAATTTGAAATTTTGATTATCTTCTTTCAAAAAAGATTCAGCATCTTCACGAGTCATTTCAGAATATTCAAATGCTAATTGCTGATTAATAATTTTTTTCATACAATTCTCAATTTCAGTCAAATGTTCAGTTGTCAAACGAGTTTCTAAATCAAAATCATAATAAAATCCGTTCGATGTTGATGGTCCAATATCAAATTTCACATCAGGATAAAGTTCTTTTACAGCTGCAGCCATAACATGTGCAGCACTGTGTCGTATCGTATTTAAATCAAATTTTGCCATTTTTTTTCACCTACTAGTTTGAAAATTTAATAATTGTTCCTTCAGGAATAATTGCATTTTCATCAAATTGTGGATTTAATGCCTTTAATTCTTCTATTGAATATCCCCATTCCCCTGCTATTACTTTTAATGACTCACCTTTTCCTACTTCATGCTCATTGGATTCAATCACAATAGGATTATTCATAATTATTTTTAATTCTTTTTCTTCTGGAGTTATTAAATCAGGATTAGTAGTATCTACAGGATCTTGAACTTGAACTTGATTTGGTTGTTGCACAGGCTGTTGAACAGGTTGTTGCACAGTCTGTTGCACTACTTGAACAGATTGTTGAATAGGCTGTTGAACTGGTTGTTGCACAGTAACATTTGAACCATTAGGAATAATTAATATTTGTCCAATTTTCAATACTGAAGTTTTACTGATACCATTAGCTGCAGTTAAAGCACTTACTGAAGTTCCAAATTTTTGAGCAATTTTAGATAAATAATCACCAGAAACTACAGAATATTTACCATCACTAGGTAGAGGTTGGCGTTGGACTGTATTTGGGGCAGATTGAACTGTTTTTTTTATAGACTTTCTTTTTATAACAGGTCTATTTTCTTTAGCTATAAATTTTCCGCCAGAAGGAATATTTATAATATCTCCAACATGTAAAACCTTTTTAGAAGTTGCTTTATTATATGCCATTAAATCTTTTGTGCTTACGCCATACATTCTAGCAATTTCCCAAAAACTTTCGCCCTTTGAAACTTTATGAGTTAATACAGGAACACTTGACTGTTTAATAGGAGCTAATGGTTTATAAACTTTTTGAGTTGGAACACTTTCTATTATGACAGGTTCTACCGTTTGTGATATTTCTTCTGGTTGCTCAATTGATAAAATAGGAGCGGTATCATCCATAGGAATATTTAATTCAGGACTAGTTGATATAGGCTTATAAACCTTTCTCTTACTTATTGTAGCCGATGGCATATAAATATTATTGTTTTCTGGAACTGGAGCAGGAATATAATTTCTTGCTCTAAGCACTGTTTCTTTATTTTTACAACCTGACATAAATAAACAAGACATTGAAAGTCCTGTTGCAATAATACTTATGGATACTCTTTTTTTCATTTTCCCACCTCTTCTGTTATTTTTTTTATATTCTATTTCTTTTACGCCCTAGTTCTGTTAAAAACTTTTTACGCAACCTTATATTTAATGGAGTTACTTCTACTAACTCATCTTCATCTATATACTCTAATGCTTCCTCCAAACTTAAATTTGTTGCAGGAATTATTTTCATAGACTTATCTGTGCCAGATGCACGAACATTTGTCAATTGTTTTGATTTTTGTATGTTAACAGTTAAATCACCTTCTTTGCAATGTTCTGCAAGAATCATTCCTTCATATACCATTTCTCCTGGAGAAATGAAAAATTTACCTCGTGCTTGAAGTGCATCAATCGCAAAAGCTATAGCTTCTCCCTTGAACATACTAATTAAAGTTCCATTTAATCTATGAGGAACGACCCCTTTAAATGGAGCATAGCATTCAAAACGATGTGCAACAATTCCTTCTCCTGCACTTGCTGTCATTATTTTACTTCTTAAACCTATTAACCCACGAGTCGGTATCTTAAATTTAATTATTTGTCTAGCCTCAGCATGTTCAATATCAATCATTTCACCACGACGAAGACCAACTAATTCTATAACTTTTCCGGCACTCTCATTTGGCACATCAACTGTTAATTCTTCAATTGGCTCTTCTTTAACTCCATCTACATTTCTAAAAATAACATGAGGTTTTGATACAGATAATTCATATCCCTCTCTTCTCATATTTTCAATTAAAATTGAAAGATGCAATACTCCGCGTCCACTTACTTCAAAAGAATCATCACTATTGTCCTTTACTTCTAAAGCACAATCTTTTTCAGTTTCTTTAAATAATCTTTCGCGTAAATGTCTACTACTAACATATTTTCCTTCCTTACCATACAATGGTGAATCATTTACACGGAAAAGCATTGATATAGTTGGTTTATCTAAAATAATAGGAGGTAATTGATCAAGATTATCCCGATCTGCTATAGTATCACTAATATCAATTCCTTCAATACCAACAATCCCGCATAAATCACCACATTCAACTTCTTCAACTTCCTTTCTTCCTAATCCTTCAAAAGTGAATAATTGTTTTATTTGCACTGGGGCAGAAGTTCCATCTTGTTTTATATTTGATACAGGTTGTTTGAGTTTCATAGTTCCTCTATAAACTCTACCAACACCAATTCGTCCTACAAATTCAGAATAATCAATACTTGCTACTTGCATTTGAACTGGACCTTCTTGAATTTTTGGCTCTGGGATATACTCTAAAATAGCATCCATAAGTGGAAGCATTGAATCTCTTTTATGATCTAAATCTGTAGCAGCCCAACCATCTTTACTACTTCCATAAAGAAGAGGAAAGTCTAATTGTTCATCATCTGCACCTAAGTCACCAAATAAATCAAAAACTTTATCATGAACAATATCAGGCCTAGCATCTGGTTTATCTATTTTATTAATAAAAACAATAGGTTTTAAGTTTAATTTTAATGCTTTATCTAAAACGAATCGAGTTTGAGGCATAGGACCTTCTGCAGAATCAACTAACAACAACACTCCATCAGCCAAATTAAGAACCCTTTCTACTTGTCCTCCGAAATCACTATGTCCTGGTGTATCAATAATATTAATTTTAACACCTTTATAATTAACGCTAATATTTTTCGATAATATTGTAATTCCTCGCTCTCTCTCTAAGTCGTTACTATCAAGAACACACTCTTGAACAGTTTCATTTTTTCTAAACAATTGTGCTTGTTTTAAAATTTCATCAACTAAAGTAGTTTTACCGTGATCAACATGTGCTATAATAGCAATATTTCTAATTTTTGTCATATTTCCCTTATTTAAGTTAAATTTCCTAAATCTATGAATTTTTCACAGATATTAGACTTGTTTATTTTTATATAAAATCAAGTAACTTAATATACTACATATTTGATCTAATTACAAATATTTAAATAATATTTTTCTTATTTTTAAAAAAGAATACTTAAAAATGTAAATAGATTACTTATAAACATACATTCAACACCCTTTATTTTAGAAAATAGTATAATTTAATTCATTATTAGTTCGTGTGTAACACAAATCCCTAGTAATTAATTCTACATATTGTTATTTCATTGATAAATTGTTTATTGAACTAAAATTTACCATGAAGAATGGGAGTTTAATAAATATTTTTCACAATATTGAAAATTTAAAATCAGTTAGTTTTTATAAAAGCTTTCATTCTAAAAAAGAATAGCGGGGGAAAAGATAATCGTAGTAACATTGAAGAAAAGCTTAATATTACTACCTATTTACCTAAAACGGTCAGACACTAATTATAAAGTATAAAAACTTAATATAATACTTTTTTAATCTGTTCTTCTCCTGTGAAGAACATTATTAATCTATCTATACCTAATGCACATCCCGCAGATTGTGGTATTCCATAATCTATTGCCTTTAAGAAATCTTTAGCTTTTGGGTATTTTTTATATCCAGTTTTATCTCTAGTTTTTATAAATTCTGCAAATCGCTCTCTCTGAACTATTGGATCTATTAATTCTGTATATGCATTGGCTATCTCTATGCCTTTTAAATATAATTCCCAGCGTTCACATTCGTTATTTGACTTTAATTTTGAAAAAGCTGCACACTTCGCAGGATAATCTTTTAAAAATAACGGATGATTATTGCCTAAATTTGGTTCGATATTATCAAGTAAGACTTCTTCAAAAGAACTATTTTCTAAGGCTTTTTCAGGTGTAATATTTGCGAACTGTGCAAAAGCATCTTTAACTTTTAATTCTGCATAACTCGCAAAAAAATCAGATGATATTTTTGAATCTTCTTTTAATTTATCACTTAAATATTGTAATAATTCAAATGAAAAGATCATAATATCATTATAATCTGAATTAACTTCATACCATTCAAGCATAAAAAACTCAGGGTTATGTAAACGACCTTTCTCCCCTTCCCTAAAACATGAACCTATTTGAAAAATTTTATCATATCCAGCAGCAAGCATTTGTTTCATTTCAAGCTCTGGAGATGTTCTTAAAAATTGTTTTCCACACGATGGTGCTTCAATATACTCTTCTGGAGCTGGTGCATCTATAAGAATAGGAGTGAATACTTCTATAAAACCTTTATCTATAAAATATTGCCTTATAAAAAAAATAAGCCTCGACTTAAAAATAAGTAGAGGCTTTTTTGATTCTAATAAAGATATATTTTTAGGCTTTTTTGATTCGTTCAACATAAGCTCTAGTTCTAGTATCTATTTTAATAACATCTCCTATATTTATAAAAATAGGAACATTTATTTCATAACCACTATCAATAGTTGCAGGTTTAACTACATTCGTTGCAGTATCACCTCTTGCTCCAGGTTCTGTAGCTACAATTTCTTTTTCAATAAAAGTAGGTAAAGTTATTTCAATAGGTTTATTATTGTAAATTAATAAATGACATAGAGCATCATCAATTAAAAAATATTTATTTTTCCCTAATTCTTTTTCAGAAATTCTTACTTCTTCATAAGTTTCAGAATCACTAAAAATATAATGTTCACCTTCCTGATAAGAATAATGAACTTCTTGTTCTGATAAATCAGGTTTCCCTATTTTTTCTGTTGGGCGATAAGTTCTATCCATTGTATTACCATGTATCATATTTTTCATTTTACAACGATATAATGCCGTTCCCTTTCCTGGTTTACAAAAATCAAAATCTGTAATTACCCATGGGGCTCCATCTACTTCTATTTTCAATCCTTTTCTTAAATCCGATGCGCTAAACATAACTTTTCTCCTTTTTTTATTTATTTAATATTTTTAATTACTTCTTATACTACTTTTTTTTAAATGGATTTACAATTTTCAAATTTTCTATTACTTGATTGTGCTGCATATCTTCGCTATATAAAATAGTGCAATTTACCTCAATAGCAGCCGAAAGAATAATATGATATATTATATTTTTCTCTAATATCACATGCTTTTAAAAATGTATTTTTTGTTATATCTACAACTATATATTTTTTAAAACAATCCATAATAAATTGTTTTATTTGTATATTAGATAAATTAATTTTTTTCAACATAACATTTGAAACTTCATTTACAACTTGAACACTTATAAATTTTTTTTCATTCAAAATTATATCAGAGGCAACCTTATTTTTAAATATATCTGATGAATCAAAAGCATATAAAAATATATTTGAATCAATGAAAATTTTATCTTTCATTTGCTTCTTCTCTATTAAATTTAAACTTTGCTGGAAACTTAATAGGATTCTGTATCAAATTTTCAATAAATCCTATTTCATTTTGTTGTTCTTTTAATTGCTCTTTATCATTTAATAAATCAAACAAAACAACCCTAACTTTATGTCCTTGGATTCTCTTATAATTGGGAATCTTGATATAAGGGGCATTTATAACTGTTTGAAATTCTATTGCTTCCATACTTAAAACCTTTTGTTGTTTTGAATTTATATTTTTAATTTCATAAAATTCAATTTTATTTATTGTTTAATTTCAATCTACTTCCATCATATCTACAAATTGTTTCATTTGTAGCAGTAACTTTGATTTATAATCCCTTTTTTAGACTAGTTTCAAATGAACTTTACACTTTCAATTACAAATAGTCGAAAAAATAGTCAGAGTGCCGACTTTAGGGGCTGTAGATTTAATCTAACAACTACCTAAACGCCTGCTAACAAACATAGTG
>JAOZMT010000068.1 GCA_029934175.1 Victivallales bacterium
ATAGGAGTTAGTTGTATTGGATTTGGAGGCTCTTCTTCATTTTGTGTTACAGGTCTTATTGAATGAAGTTTGATAACCTTAGGTGGTTGATTATCAATTTCTTCATTATTTTCAAAGTCAAGAGAAAATTCTTCATAGTTTTCACTCATTTTTAATCACCGATCTCTTTTACTTTTTTTTCAAATTCAACAGTTAAATTTTGAATGATACCCCATTGCTTTTCAATGCAAGAAGTTATTGATTTTAAGTTTTCATTTTTATAAGGTTTTTCTTTAGCTAATATTTTACAGTCTTCTATTCCACCTTTTAAATTTTCAAGAATTCCTCTAATTTCGTTTATTTCTTTTTTTGAATATTCACAGTTGTCTATTTCACTAGAATAATAATCTGTATATAATTCTAACTCTTTAGCCATCATGTGTGGGCGTTCTTCAGATACAATAGATTCACCTTTTCCGTGAAAAAAGTCAACCATTTCCTGTAAAGAGTATTCTTTTGTAAACCACTTAGTATTTGGTCCAGGGCATATACACTGTGGAGATTTTTCTTTTTTTGCAATATCAAGAGCAATTAGTAAACTGTTACCCAATTGATCACAAATACATCTTTTCTCTAGAACTTTTTCAGATTGTTTTCTCTTTTCTTCATCAGAGCATTCTGAATTTGCGATTTGTGCAAGTTTTGCAGACATATATTTATTTGAAGCAAGGCATATAGGTTTTTCTGAGAATTCGGTATTTGAAACTAAAAAACTTTTTGTGCATGGAGAACCAGGAGTGCCATTTTCATAACGCTTCCTACTCCAAACTTCACTACCAGAATCTTTTAAATTATTAAAAAGAACATTTAATGGAGAAGCTCCACTTATGAAAAACGATTCATCTTTGTCAGATTTCAATAATTCGAGCGTATCTTTATCAATTTTAACAACTTCAGGAACTAATAAATATGGACTACCAATACCAACAAAATCAGCATCAAAATCATTCATAAGTCTTTCTACTTCACCACTTGTTCCAATTCCTCCTTGGACACACATTAATGGCTTTTCATTCTTGGCTTTTTCAGGATATACCCAACCTTGTTTTTTATAAAATTTTTCAACCAAAGGTTTTAAAGTTTCAGCTAGAGAATCACGCTTTGCTCTAAATTCTTTTAGGACAGAAATCAACATATTTCCTTTTGATGGGAAAGCATGTCCTCCACAATTTAACCCAGATTCTATTCTAAATTCATGAACTTCTAGACCTTTTCGAGCTAAAAATTTTCCTTGAATCATTGCAGATCTAAAATCACTTACTTTTAAAATAATTTTCTTCTTAATGTCTCCATATTCATTCCTATAAAAATCTTTGAATTCTGCCATATATGTAAAAAGAGGTTGATTTATACCAGCAGAAAAAACAATATTTGATTTAATTGCACTCTCCGCAAATCCACGAAGTGCTGCTTTTGCATCAGAATATATATCTCCTAATGCTGTTCCATCTGAATCGTATCTTTTAGTATCAAGTTTAACCATTATATTAACATCTACTGATCCAGGCTCCATCCTATTTTCTAGAGAAACTTTTAAAGCATCTTTTTCTTTTCCTTCTTCCATTCCCATCATCTTGTCATAATCTGTTTTTAAAAAACTATCTGGCAATAAATTAAAATATTTAGCTTTTAAATTATCTTTACCAAAAGGAAGATGTAGTATTTCTTGAAACTTATTTGTCACAATTTCGTTTAACATATCCATATATGCCTTAATCCTTTTTGCTCTTCCATCTTCTTTTTCTGATAGTAGAGAAGTATAAGGTAAATTATATTCATTAGAATAATGTTTTCTTAATTTTTCTAATAAAATATCATCAACATACGAAACAACTGTTGATATTCCTAATGGAGCGAGTTGAATGGGAGAATCTGCTGTATAACCTGTTCCCATTACTGGAACTTGAAAAATATGGTTTCCTATCATAATATTAACCTTTTTTATTTTGTTTATTTAAACTTGAAGGATAAATCTTTTTATCAATCAATTCATTTAATTTATTTACTACCGATGGCTTATCATCAGGATATGTGATGCCTAGCCATGTATCTTTTGATATTAAAGTTGTAACAGAAGCTATGTTCTTTTTAATTAAGTTATCAACTAAACTTGGAATATAAAATTCAGATTTAACAGAATCTTCAAGGTTATCAAGAAAATCAACAAAGCCTTCCTCTAAGTATTTAAAAATAGATGGATTAAATCCCCACATATTCATAGATACAATTTCATCTCCAGTTAACACCTCTTCTTTATCTCCATCACAATATTTAATTTTATCATCTATTTTTTCAATATGAGTTCTCTCTGTAACATCCAAAAGAGAATGACTCTCGTTATAGTTACAAACTCCTCTTGAAACATAACCGTGATCTGATAAAGTATTTTTTAACACAAATCCAACCATAGCATAATTATCATCAGATGAATTTGAATCAAAGTATTTACTCAAAAGTTCATATCCAGATTTTCCATAAAAATCATCTGCATTAATTACAATAAACGGTTCATTAATTAAATCTTTTGCAACTAAGATAGCGTGCCCTGTTCCCCACGCTTTTTTTCTTTCAGCAGGTTTTTTGAAATTTTTAGGCAATAGTGAATCTATTTCTTGAAAAGCATATTCAATTTTAATAATATTTTCATATTTAGATCCTATTTTTTCAATAAATTCTTTTTCAATATCGTGCCTAATTACAAAAACTATTTTAGTTATTCCTGCACGAATCGCATCAAAAATTGAAAAATCCATAATAGCTTCGCCAGAAGGACGAACTGCTTCTATTTGTTTCAGTCCTCCATATCGGCTACCCATTCCTGCGGCTAAAATTAATAATGTCTTGTCCATTTTTTACCTTTATTATATTTATATTTTATATATTTTAATTCAATCATGTCGTCCATCATCTCTTGCCAAATATCTTACTAAACAACTATGTAAAAGAATCCAACTAAGTTGAGTCATTTCTTTTATTTTTGTCGTTTCATTTGACAAAACTACTTGCTTTTCAATTGTTGTGATTTTTCTAAAATCAGCAACGAACCCATTTTTTGAAATTCTTTTATCCCATGTCGGAATAAAAAATTTTTTATAAGCCGTATACTTTCTTAAGTTTATAAGTATATCACTAGGAGCATTTTTATCTAACGCTTCTAATGGTATTATATTTGTGAACTTTCCATTTGAATTATTTGGAGTCAAATCACATGTATTACCTACTACAAGCCAAAAATTTATAGGGTTCACCTCAACTGCAATATCTCCATCTTTTGTAATAAATGGAAATTCTGCCGATAATTCAATAATATCACCTTGTAATGGATTCTTTTGCGGAGAATCCGAATAATAAAACTTGAATAAAGAATTATTGCTCAATAAAGTTTTTATTTGGTTCAATAAACCTTCAAAGTCATAAACAGGAGGCCAACGATACTTATTCATACTAACAATTTCTATTTCTAAAAATTATTTTTTTTGCTTTATCGTTTTGAATGGCATCAAAATAATTTTCAATTTTAATATCACTTTCATCACTCCCTTCTAATAAACCATGAGACATAATAACAGAATGTGCTTCTAATATCAAATTAGTTAAAATTTCTCTGTTTATAGGCTCATTAACTATGCTGTCATAAAAATTTTGATTTTCAGATAATCCATAGTTACAGCAAATATATGCTTGATTCAAATCGTATTTTTCATAAGATGATAAATATGATTGATTATCAAATAAAGATTTTTCTTCTGTATTGTAATCAGTCCATTCTGTAGTAATTAAAGAAGAGTTCAGAAGTTCAGAGAAAGTCCCTAGTAGAAAGATATTTGGAATTGTTATAGATAAATGTGTATTTTTATCCATATATTCCTCCAAGTTTATTGACTACAAAATCTTTTTTCAGTAAATTAAAAAAAATCTTTTTTTCAATATTATGAGCCTTTATAATCTTATCTTTTATTTGAAATTCTGAAAAAACATCATCTTTATATTCTTGAAATGTATCTATGTCAATTAGAGTTCCACTAGTTTTTAAATTATTAATTATAATCTCACAGTCTAATTGAACTTTCAATAAACTAAGATAATTGTCGCATTGAATAATACTAGAGTATGAAGTATTTGCACTATTTGATTCAAATGGCATCTTTACTTCAAAATCAAGGTCTTTTTCATTAAATAAATTATCTTTTTTATCAAAAAAATTAATATAACGAACAGCAATTCTACTAATATTTTTAAATAATGATATTTCTGATAAACTTGATATAACATCATTTGTCTCATTATAATATTCACTCCAACCATTATATATACCTTTATGTATAATTGCCAAAACTCTAGGTCCTAGGCTTATTTGAATATCTCCTTTTCCAATTATAAAATATGGAGCAAATCTTAAATTAGTGTCTACTTTCCGAATATTTTCAGGAAGTTGCATTATTGGCAAAGATTTAGGGGCTGTATAACCTTGTCCCTTTAACTTTTGATAAACAATTCCAATAATAGCTTCTGCTGGAATATCAGAATTAAATCTTAATTCTACAGTAGCTTCTCTACATGGAGTATGTTTTGTAAGTTTTACGGGTACATCTTTATACATTTTTATTTTCCTTTATTTAATAATACTATTGTATTTTACATTAATATATTTCTTTTTGCATATTTTTCAAATATAATAATGATAAATACTTAATTATTATTGACATTAATTAAATATCTAAGTCTTTAACTCCTGCTGCATACTTTTCTATATATTCTCTACGAGGCTCTACTACATCGCCCATTAATAAAGAAAACATTCTTTCAGCTCCAATAGCATCTTCCATTGTAACCTTTATCATTTTTCTATGCTCAGGCTCCATTGTTGTTTCCCATAGTTGCTCTGCATTCATCTCACCCAAACCTTTATAGCGTTGAATATACATTCCTTGACGACCTATTATTTTAACTTGCTCAAATAACTCTGTTAAACTTTTGACAGGATACTCTTTGTCTCCGTCATGAATTGTATAAATTATTTCTTTATTGCTACTTATTTCAGTAATAGAGGAACCTAATTCATTAAGTTTTTCAGCAAGTTTTTTACATGCCTTTGATTCAAGGACAGTTGTCACATCTATTCCTAATAAAATGTTTTTAATTGCAGATTCTTTATCTTCTTCACTCATTTCTTCATTATTTAACAATTCTTCTGGAATCATTTTTTCTTTTAACTCTGCTAGATATATAACCTCTTCTTCACTAGAATAAACATATTTATCAAACATTTCTCCAGTTTCAGTCCGTGATGATATAAGTGCGATTGGTGCAACCCCATCTTCTTTTATATGTAAAAAATAATCATTTGCCATTATTCCATGACGATTTAAACCTGTTGATATTTGAATTGATTCCAAGACTGCATTAAGAAGAGCTTCTACTTTTGACGATTCTAATGTCTCTCCGGATTTTGAAATAACTTCTATCCCATCGCAACCTAATTCAACTAAATAATTATCAAGCTGATCTTCAGTATCAATATATCGTTCTTTTCTTTTTCTTTTTACTTTAAATAAAGGTGGTTTTGCAATATAAACATATCCAGCTTCAATCAAAGGTTTCATTTTTCTAAAGAAAAATGTTAATAAAAGAGTTCTAATATGAGACCCATCAATATCCGCATCCGTCATTATTACAACACGATGATATCTCGCTTTTTCAACATCAAAATCATTATTCCCAACACCACAGCCAATAGCAGCTATTAATGATTGAATTTCTTTGTTTTGCATAATCTTATCTATTCGTGCTTTTTCAACATTTAAAAGTTTTCCACGAATAGGTAAAATCGCTTGAAATGAACTATCTCGACCCTGTTTTGCAGAACCTCCAGCAGAATCCCCTTCCACTATATATATTTCACATTTTGTAGGATCTTTTTCAGAACAGTCTGATAATTTTCCAGGTAATGAGAATCCATCTAAGCTACCTTTTCTTTGGACTAAATCACGAGCTTTTTTTGCAGCTTCTCTTGCACGAGATGCAGTTAATGCTTTATTTACAACCTCTTTCGCCATATCAGGGTTCTCTTCAAAAAATGACCCTAGACATTCTCCGACAACTTGACTAACAATTCCGCCAACTTCCCCATTCCCTAGCTTGGTTTTTGTTTGCCCTTCAAATTGTGGCTCTCCTAGCTTAACACTAATTACTGCAGTTAAACCTTCGCGAACATCAGTTCCTGTTACTCCTTTCTCATTTTTTATAAGCTTTTTGCTTTTAGCATAATTATTAATACTTCTAGTTATTGCACCTTGAAATCCTGATAAATGAGTTCCTCCTTCAATTGTATTAATATTATTTGCATAAGAATAAATGTTTTCAGAAAAATTCGTATCATATTGCATTGCAATTTCAACATCAATATTATCTTTTTCTTTATGCATATAGATTACATCTTTAAAAATAGGCACTTTTGTTGCATTCAAATGTTCCACAAATTCCACAATTCCACCTTCATAAAAGAAAATTTCTTTTTTATCAATATCTGTAACTCTTTCATCTCTTAATGATATCGTTACTCCGCGATTTAAAAAAGCTAATTCACGCAATCTTTTTGCTAAAATATCCCATACAAATTCTTGAACATCTTTAAATATAGTTGTATCTGGTTTAAATGACACTTTTGTCCCAGTTTTTGTTGTAGGTTGTAATTGGGTCAACTTTGAAACAGTATCTCCTTTCTCAAAACGAATATGGTGAACAAATCCATCTCTTGAAATCTCAACTTCTAACCATTCACTTAATGCATTTACACAAGAAACTCCAACTCCATGCAATCCTCCAGATACTTTGTAAGAATCACTATCAAATTTTCCACCTGCATGTAAAATAGTCATTACAACTTCCACGGCAGGTTTTCCTTCGCCTTCATGAATATCAATAGGAATTCCACGACCATCATCCATAACAGTTATACTATTGTCGTTATGAATAATTACACAAACCTCTGTAGCATATCCACCAAGAGCTTCGTCTATACTATTGTCAACTGCCTCATATACAAGATGATGCAATCCTCGTTGTCCAGTATCTCCAATATACATTCCAGGTCTTAATCTAACTGCCTCTAAACCTTCTAAAACAGTTATATTTCCTGCATCATAAGCAGGTTCATTTTTTGCTTCTTCACTCATTTAAAATTCTCCTTAATAAAATTATACAATTTAAAATCACTTTTTTATTTAAAATACTATACACTTAAAATAAAAAAAAACAAACCTAAATTAATATTTATTATAAAAACTTTTGTAAGAATTTAAATTTTTTGATATTTGTAATTATATATTATATTTATTGGGCTGTCAATTTGTTTCTATAATGTATTTTTTAGAAATTATTTTATCAGAGAAGTTATGAAAATATAAATATGTAAAATTTTGTTGGTAAAGTTATTATAATTAAACATTTTAATTGTTTTGTTTTATACTACAAATAGAATACAATTCATTAATAAAATAAAGAGACTATATTTTACTATCATAAATGAAATTGAGAATTTTTATAAATTTATATCATAGAAAAATTTATGGTTTTATTTGGAATATAAAAACAAAATAACTGAAAACGGTTTAATAAAAAGGTTCTATTTAATGCTAAAGAGAATCTTTTTATAATCTCTAAGCACGCAAGGCACGGATTTTATTATGAGACCATTTTAGGATTGTTGGATTACTGGATTTCTTTCCATTAATCCAAAATCCAATAATCCATAAGTTGCAAGCTTAAGGTCATCTAAAAATCCTGTGTTTTCTATTTTCCTTGCTTACGGCTCGTGTGCTTAGAATCTTTAGAATTATAAAAAAGCATTCCTCCCTTTCTAGGAGTTACATTATTAATATTTATATGCGTAAATTTTTAAATGAATTAATTGTAGATCCTTGTTTATCTTTATATTCCTGCAACTTTTTCTTCATAACTTTCTTTTTATCATTGAATTGTAATGCTGTTTCTTGAATAAATGATTTGCTCCCAATTATTGCTCCATCTGTCCAGTGACGAGTTCGCCTTAAGTATTGTAATTTTAAACTCGGTTCTTCTTTAGCCTTTTCTTTTACTTCTAAATGTTCAGCTATTGAATTCGTTTCATAGCTAATGGTTCGAGCTAATTCGCCGCGAAATTCTGCATAAATCGCAGAATTTGACCAATCTTTTGCTATCTCTCCCAATGATTTACGAAGATGTTTTACAAAATGATCTTCAAATAAAAAGTTGCCTGTTCCACAATAGTTACCCCAAGTTGAAAATCTATAATCTGCTGGATCTTCAATCATTTTTGCACGAACTGGATTTAGTTCAACATATTTCACACAGCTCCATAATGCTTGCGTTCCTTCAAGGATTGTGCTTTTAAATCGCTCGGCCCAAATTGTTCCTCTACGATTATGGACTCGATTTATATATTTTGTGAATTTATGTTGGAATAACTGCATAAAGTAACTTATATCCATTAATTTTTCTCCCATTAATTCTGTTTTTTTAGGAGCAAATTTATAATTTAAAAAATGTTTATTATCATTATAATAACTATTATATTTTTCGGCTATTTCTTGAATTGATGGTTTTTCATTATCACTTGGAGAATACAATACTATATGCCA
>JAOZMT010000069.1 GCA_029934175.1 Victivallales bacterium
GAATTGCTTGTGAGTTTAAATGTTTTCAATAGTTCATTAATGAATGATGCTGTTTTTAAATTCAAACGATATGAAGATGCAAGTTTGGAATATATCGGAATCAACAAACATGAAGGCGAAGATGTTGGCGGTTGGAGTACTGTTATTTCAAATGATGATCACAAATTGACATTTGAAAATATATAGTTATATATTGATAAATTGCGATTTATGCAACTTGTTTGTAGTTCTTGCTTTAGCAAGAGTTTGTCCATAATCCCCTTTAGGGGAGGATTGGATAATGCTTTTGTCACAAGACAATGTTTTAAACGGAGCGCCATCCGTCTCGGTGGCAGAATGTTTAGATACTGGGAAGTATATTTTATTTTAGTATTTTTAAGCCTAAACAATCAATTTGCAATACCCAGTATCTAAGCTTTTGTGCCGCCGAGACGGGCGGCGGTCCGTTAGGAAAGATGATTTGACATAGATATTGTCAAGCGACAAAGTCTTAAACGGAGTGCCACCGAGACAGTGGTTCTACGAGTATTAGAGCAACTGCCATTTTTAGAACCCTTTTGTGCAAATAATTATTTTCAATAACTTTTAGCAGTTTTTTGAAATTTTATTCATTATTCATTTGTTAATTTACTAAAACAGGATATACTATATATTAGTTATTATTAAATTCAACCTAAGGGGGTAATAAATGTCCAATTTTATAGCAGTATTAGATGTAGGAAAAACAAATAAAAAAGTTTTAATATATGATGAAAATTTAAATATGGTAGATTCTGTTTATAAGTCATTTGTGGCTGATGAATCAAAAGATATTCATTATGAACAAACCAAAGAAACAGCTGTTTGGTTTTTTGAACAATTAAAATCTATGGGATTGAAATATAATATCGCTTCAATATCCATAACCACTCATGGTGCAACTTTTGTATGTGTCAATGAAAAAGGGGAACTTACAACGCCAACAGTTGCTTATACGACAAATCCTGGTCAGGATTTTCAAGATAAGTTTTTTGAGAAATGTGGAGAAGAAAGGGCGTTACACAAAGAATATGCAACTTGCAATCTTGGAAGTTTAACAAACTTAGCTAAAGGTATTAAATTTGTTAAAGATGAATTTGCAGAACAATTTAATAAAACTGAGTGTATATTAAATTATCCACAATATTTTGGATTTTTATTAACTGATAATTATGGTATTGAGCCAACATTTTTAGGTTGTCACTCTTATTTATGGGACTTTAAAAATAAAAAAATATCTGATATTGCTGAAAAATTAGGAATAGTGAATAAATTACCTAACAATTTAAAATTATCTTCTGATATTTTAGGTGAAGTAAAAGATGATTTAAAAGCTCAGTTAAATTTATCAGAAAAATGTATCGTTTCTTATGGGATCCATGATTCAAATGCTTCATTGGTTCCATATTTACTTAAGAATCAAGATAAGAACTTTATTTTAAATTCTACTGGGACTTGGTGCGTAGCAATGTGCCCTTCTGACTCAGTTTCTTACACTGAAAATGAGTTAGATACAGCTATCTTTTATAATGTTGATGCTTTTGGAGAACCTGTAAAAACAGCTATTTTCATGGGGGGAGAAGAAAGAAGTATTTATGCAAGTAAATTTAAAGAGTTTTATAATTTAGATGGTTATCCTGATTTTAAACAGGATTTATATGATAAAGCAATTCAAGATGCAAAATCATTTATTTTGCCAGGAGTAATGCCAAATACTGGACCATTTCCAAAATCTAAATCTCGCATCATTTATAATGATAAAACTCTATTTCTAAAAGATTTTACAACCCCAGAACAAGGACCAGATGAGTTTAAAGACCCCGAATATGCTTATGCTATTTTAAATGCATCACTCGCAATTCAAACTTCTATAATGTTAAAAAATATCGGACTTAAAGATGGTATGAAAGTTTATATTGAAGGTGGGTTTAGGTATAACTCGGGGTATCATGCTATTTTATCTTGCTTATGTCCAACTGTTGATTTTATAATATCTGGTCTAAAAGAAGCGACTTCTTATGGAGCTGCATTATTAGGGAAAGCTGCATTATCTGAAAATGGTAATTTAAAAGCTCTTGAAAATCTTTTTGAGATAGAAACAACAAAAATAGAAAAACAAACAATTAAAGGCTTAGAAGAATATAAAAATAAATTTTTAAATTTACTTAAATAGGAGATAAAATGAATAATCAAGAAATGATAAAGTTAGATTTAGCACATAATTGGCATCCTTGTTCACAAATGAAAGATTACGAAACATTCCCGCCAATTCCTATAGAACGAGCAAATGGGTCATATCTTTACACAACTGAAGGTAAAGAGATTATAGATGCTATTTCATCTTGGTGGTGCAAAAGTTTAGGTCATTGTCATCCAGTTATCAAGGAAGCGGTTATTAAACAATTAGACAAGTTTGAACATATTATTGGAGCAAATACTTGTAATGAAACAATAGTCAATTTATCTGCACAACTCGCAGAATTGATACCTGGTTTAGATAAAGTTTTTTATTCAGAAAATGGTTCAACAGCTATTGAAATAGCTGCAAAATTGAGCTTGCAATACAATAATCAAAGTGGTAGAGAGCATAAAAAAGAGTTTATGTCATTAGTCAATGGCTATCATGGTGAATCTGTTTTAGCACTATCCGCAGGAGATTGTGAATTATATTCTAAGCCTTATGCACACATTATGCTAAAAATCCCCAAAATATACTCCGTCCCTTATGTTTCAGGAATTAAAGATGAGAATTGGGATAAAATATCTGATGAAGCTTGGTTGGAAATTGAAAATGAACTTGCGAAGTATGCAGAAAACTTATCTGCTATATTTTTTGAACCAATAGTTCAAGGTGCAGGAGGGATGTTAATTTATAGTCCCGATTTTTTGAGAAGATTACGAAAGTGGGCTGATAAAAATCAAGTGCATTTGATAGCTGATGAGATAATGACTGGATTTGGTCGAACTGGTAAGTTTTTTGCATTTGAATATGCAAATATCATACCTGACTTTGTTGCAATATCTAAAGGTTTAACTGGCGGATATGTGCCAATGTCTGCGGTGCTTTGTTCAACTGAAGTTTATAATGCTTTTTATGATGATTATGCATCTGGAAAAGCATTTTTGCATTCTAACACATACACAGGTTATGCTGCTGGTGCTGCTGCTGGGTTAGCATCTTTGCGAATTATGCAAGATGAAGATATTGTTGCACAAGTCGCAAAAAGAGGAATAGGATTACAAGACAGACTTGCACAAGTCGCAACTTCTACAAATTCTCTAATAAATCTTCGAGGAGTAGGTTTTGTAGCAGCAGCGGATATTGTAAATCCAGCAACTGGCAAATCTTATGATTCAAAATTGCGAACAGGTTATAAATGTTTTCAAAAGGCAATAGAATTAGGAGCATGGTTACGACCATTGGGAGATACAATTTACATCTTTCCTCCATTAAATACTGATGAACAAACTTTAGATAAAATTGCACAAATCGCAGAAGAAGCATTAATTATAACTTTAAAGGAGTAAATATGGAAATAGAACGCAATCTTGGCAAACAACCAATAGCACAAATTATGTTAGAACTAAATTTAAAATCTCAAGATTTAGTTGGAATATCTGAAGAGCAAATTACGCATAAGATGGTAACAAGAGCATGTAAAGGAAGAAGACTAACTCCAAATGTAAAGTCTAAAATTTTAAATGCTCTGCAAGCCATAACTAAAAAAGAATATTCAATAAATAAATTATTTAATTATTAAAAAAGAATACACTTTATTTTAGGTATATAATAATGAATGATTTTATAGATATTTCAATTTTGTCTTTGCACGGATCGCAATATGCAAATATTGTTCGACAAATGGAAGTTTTCAAAAAATCAAATTTTGAGAATTATCCTAATTATTTATCAGATACTATATCAACACGCATAGCCCCTAAAAAGTCTTATCCTTGGGCAAAGAGTTTATTGATTTTTACAATACCTTTTTCAACTATACCAGATGTTTCATTAGATATTAAAACAACAACAGATGATTCAAAAGCTGGAATAGTTGCGGGATATGCAATTAAACAAGATTATCATTTTTATGGAAAGAGTATTTTAGAAAATTATTGTAAAAGATTAGGAGAAGATATAAAATATAAAATATGCATAGATACTGCACAAATCGCAGAAAAACAATTTGCACACTTCGCAAATCTTGGCTCTTTTGGAAAAAACCATTTACTTTTATGCCAAAAAGAAGACAGTTCAGCATTCTTAGCTTATCTTTTTATTGATAAAGATTTACCCGAAACAAAAAATGTTCCAAAAGAATATTGTTCAAACTGTATGAAATGTATAAAAAATTGTCCAAGTCAGGCATTGTCCACAAAATCATTTAATTATAAAAAATGCATAAGCGCATTAACAATGGAAATGCGTAAAGAATTAACTTTATCCGAACAAAAATTATTAGGCAATAATCTTTTTGGATGTAGTCATTGTTCATCGGCTTGTAAAAATTCAAATTTATTATCTGATATCAAAGTTGATTTAGAATGGTTATTATTATCTCCTGCAGGAGTTGTCAAGCGAGCAATATCAAAAACTGCAATGAACTACGCAGGCGTAACAATGTTAAGACGAAATGCATTATATATTTTGAAAAATAAAAAATCTTATGAGTTAATCAATGAGTTTACGAACTCAACAAACAGTGAATTTCTCAAAAATTTATTAGTTCCATAGTATCTAAGCACACGAGACACGGATTTTATTATGAGACCATTTTAGGATTGTTGGATTATTGGATTACTGGATTTCTTTCCATTAATCCAAAATCCAATAATCCATAAGTTGCAAGCTTAAGGTCATCTAAAAATCCAGAGTTTTCTATTTTCCTTGCTTACGGCTCGTGTGCTTAGAGTATATTCCTAAATCCGTGAATTTTTAACGGCGATTTGCAACATTTTATTCACGCTTATGTATTTAGGACTAATTCTCGGAATACCATTTAGGTATGCTTGCGATTTTTCATAAACACCTAAGCATAAAATTAATGGTGTTGTTCTTAATACCGCCCACTATTTATAAAGATTTTTTAACCACTAATAGACACTAATTGAACACTAATAAAAACAATCTAAATTCATTGACTTTACGGAATAATTTTCATAAAGTATTTTTAATTATATGAATATATGTATCCTCTTTAAAAACAGTTGTCCTCTTAATTTTGACAATTTAATAATTTAACCTGTTTTAAATATGCATTTGACAGGATAACAGGATTTTCAGGACTGATTTTATTTATATTTTTTCTAATTACAATCTTAATAATTAAAAAGAATTAAAGATGTAAATAATTAACTGAACCACAGATGAACTCAGATAAACACAGATTTTTATTTTTTTATCTGTGGTTTTAATTCACACAACAATAATTCTGTTAATCAGTATAAAAGAATTTTATAATAAATAAAAGCCGTCACAATTGTTTTTAAAGAGGATACATAATTATTGTGAAAATTTAAGATGAAGACTATCGGTAAGCCGTGTGCGGGAAAACCGCACGCACGGTTTGACGAGAAGGCTCAGAGTTTACTAGAATGTAAACTCTGGCTTTACTCTATTGGTTAAAATTCTTCAATCATCAATTTATGAAATATATTATTGCATAAATCGCAAACTAATTCCCCTTTTCGTGGGTTTCGTGTTTTTCGTGGTTAAAATTCTTCAAATAAAACCCGTGAAGAGCAACCCCAAAACATTTTTTATTCTAATTTTCTAGTATAAATCTTGAAATCTGCGAATTATGCAGTATTTTATCTTAATCATTTGCGAATTGTGCAGAAATCTTAAAAATAGGGAACGAAATGAGTAAAATAAAAGAAAAATCTCCACTGGAGCTACAAGAAATAGTTACAGGAAAAAAAACAAACTTTGATCATAAGTTTTGTTTTAAATTAAAAAATATATCCTATCGTATTGAATTGGATTCAGAAAAAGGCATTGCTAAAATTCATCCTATCGTTGAATTAGATTCTGAGGGTCATTTTTCGCTTATTTCAGCATTATATATTGACTCTCACGAAATGCTCCCATCAACGAGACATTCTATCACAAAAGGAATTAATAAAATTGAGTTTAATAGTATCAAAATTATTCGTCCTAAAAAGTTTTGGAAAGAACAAAAATCATCGGCTAAATATACAATGTCAATGTTATTGTCTGACGATGGCGAAAACTATTTAATTAATAAAGAACCTATTTGCATTGATGAATGGGAGGATTAATATGATAAAACCAGTATTTGAAAAATTTAAAGATCTAAAAAAACAAGGGAATTTAATTCCTGTTTATTCTGAAATCATTGCAGATATGGAAACGCCTGTATCTGTATATTATAAAATAAAATCATTATTTAATAGTGCATCTAAGTTTAAAAAATATTCCTTTTTACTTGAAAGTGTGGAAGGTGGTGAAAATATTGGAAGATACTCTTTCTTGGGAATTGCTCCTCATGCCATATTAGTGCAAGAAAATGGCGTTGCAAAACTAATAACAGAAACATCTCAAGAGGAAATTCAAGGTCAAGATGTTTTTGAAAAAGTTAATAAAGTTATGAAAAAATATATTCCTGTAAAACTGCCTGATTTACCTCCATTTATTGGCGGTGCAATAGGTTATGCTTCTTACGAAAATATTTGTGATATTGAACCTAGTGTATCAAAACCAAACAAGGATATTTTAAATCTTCCAGATGCTCTTTTTATGATAACAGATACTATTTTAGCTTTTGATAAAGTTAAGCAATCAATTATTATCATATCACATGCTCATATAAAAGAGGAGAGTGATATAAAAGAAGAGTATAACAATGCAATTCAAAAAATTAAAGAACTAACTGAATGCATACAACAGGCAGTATCTTTTCCTACAGTTGAGCCGAAAAACATTTTAGATGAAGAAGTAAAATTAAATTCTAATAAAACAGAAGTAGAATATAAAGAAATGGTTAGAAAAATAAAAAAATATATTGTTGATGGAGATATTATTCAAGCAGTTGTATCACAAAGATTTGAAGCTGAAATATCAAGTTCTCCATTGGCTATTCATAGAGCATTGAGGGTCATAAATCCATCTCCTTATATGTTTTTATTAGATTATGATGATTTTTCAATAGTTGGAGCATCTCCAGAGGTAATGGTTAAATGCGAAGATCGAGAAATAACAGTTAGACCAATTGCTGGAACTAGGGTTCGTGGTAAAAATAAGCAAGAAGATGATAATCTTGCAGATGAATTAATAAATGATCCAAAAGAGAGAGCAGAGCATATTATGCTAGTAGATTTAGGGCGTAATGATATTGGCAGAGTTTCAAAAAGTGGGTCTGTGAAGGTTGATAAATTAATGACTATAGAACGATATAGTCATGTAATGCATATTGTTTCAAATGTTACAGGTGAGCTTAAGGATAATTTAGAATCGGATGCTGCAATGCGTTCCACATTTCCAGCAGGAACTTTATCTGGTGCTCCAAAAGTGCGAGCTATGCAGATTATCAGTGAATTGGAACAGGAAAGACGCGGTCCTTACGGAGGAACAATTGCCTCTTTTTCATTTAATGGTAATTTAAATTCTGCAATTACAATAAGAACAGCAGTTTTAAAAGATGGCAAGGCATATATTCAAGCAGGAGCAGGAATTGTTGCTGACTCAGATCCCAAATCTGAATACGAGGAGACACAAAATAAGGCTAAAGGTATGATTAAAGCTTTAGGTATGGCAAAATTTTTTGAGATAAAATAACAAAGGAGAAATGAAATGTGTAAAGAAAACGAAGATAAAAAACAAAAAACTTATTCAAGTTTTGAGTCATTAACAGAAATTTGTGATACTTTTGATTATTATGTCAAAAGAGAGTTCTTTTTAGAAGAAATTGAATATGAAATTAACCCATTTTTCAGAAATATGTTAATAGAGGATTTTACTGATTTAAAAAATTATACAAGTGAATTTGTTATTTGTGAAGCTCTAATAAGACCTATTATATCAGAGGTATCTAAGCACAATAAATTACCTTTATGGTCTCATGTGAAATTTGATGTTGATAAAGAATTAGGATTAACTGGAGAAGCTGATTATCTTTGGGCTTTACCAAATAAAAGTGGAGAGAAATATTCTCATCCTGTTATTTGCCTTGGGGAAGCAAAAAGAGATGATTTTGTCAAAGGTTGGGCTCAAGTTGGAGCTGAAATGATTGCTGCACAAAAAGCAAATAAAACAGATAAAGTTCCGATTTATGGGTTGGTTTCAACTGGAGGACTGTGGCAATTTGGGAAATTAGTTAATAATACATTTACACTTGATCCTAATGCTCATTCAAGTCCTGCTGAATTAGAAAAAATTTTTAATACATTAAATTGGTTTTTTAGTGAAGCTCGCAAAAGTGCAGACCTTCTTAAAGCAAATGAAGAAAAGGAGAATTAAAATGTGTGTAGAAAACGAAGAAACAGAAAATAAAAAGCAAAAAACTTATCGAGTTTTGAATCTTTAACGTATCCTCTTTAAAAACAGTTGTAATCTTAATTTTGATAATTTAATTATTATATTATTTAATTTTTTTAGACAAGATAACAGGATTTTTAGGATAAAC
>JAOZMT010000070.1 GCA_029934175.1 Victivallales bacterium
ATCCAACAATCCTAAAATGGTCTCATAATAAAATCCGTGCCTCGTGTGCTTAGAACCTTTAATTTATTAGTCGGTAATATTTTTTTATTTAAAACGACTTTATCATTAATTACGATTTTTATAAATCGTCCTGAATTTTCTTCTATTGTGGTAATAGAAATAAAGTTCTTTTTTAAATATAAAGTATATTTGGATTTTGAGAATAATAGTTTACATGAAGAATCTAAATATTTATTTTCTTTGGCATAAACTAATATTTGTGGATTATTTTCTAATATCTTATTAACATAATATAACAAACTATTTCTTTTATTATTTTGATTAACTATAATCTGCTTTATATCAAAGGAACTTAAATAAAATATCCCAGAGAAAAAAGGTTTATTGGCTTTGGTTATTATCACTTTGTCTATTACATTTATTCCTTTATTAGCTAGTAAATTAGTCATATTAATACCAATTTCTTTCGAGGATATATTTATAACTGTTGCTTTTGTCTCATTTGGATAAATAATAACAAAAGACGGCTCTTTACTCGTTCCCCCATGAAAAATATAAATTTCTAAGTTATCTTGACTTCTAAAAAATGGATAAATAATTATAGCTAAAATCAATGAGAAAACAATCCAAAATTTCTTTTTATCTCTGATTATAAATATAGAAAACAGCAAACAGTAAAAAATTATAATCAACACAATATGGGGCTTTCCAATAGAAATACTAAACGATGCGACTTGTGCAGATAAAAGATTCATAAAACTTATTAATTCTTCTATTAAAAAAGATGATATTTTGCTGACAAATGGCACAAAACAAAAAGGAGATAGAATAAAAATCACCCAAATAATTGGCATAAATAGCAAATTAATAAACGGTGAGTATGGATTAATGTATCCTTGGTAAAAAAGAGAAAGATAAGATCCTGCATAAAACGCAATAAAAGATGTTGTTACGGCTAAAAATATATTTCCTTCAATACTCCACTTAAAAAATGTATATTGTTTTAGATGACCTATCGGTAAATATTTATTATGGATATGATATAATTTCAACCAATCAAAAAATCTTTCTGATGTTAAAATCAAAAAGAATGTTATTATAAATGAATATTGAAACCCTAAGTGATAAATAGATTTTGGTTCATATAAAAGAATTGCACTTGCCGCAAAAAAGACAATATTTAAGGTTGGTGTATAGCGTAAAAAAGCTTTATGTAAACACCAAATGCTTACCATAATAAATGCACGAGTCGCAGATACTTGCATTCCTGTCATAATTACATAAAATAATAAACAAAATATTGTTGCAATATACCGTTTCTTATATGAACAAAAACTTAAAAATAAAAATATCAATATTGCCAAAAGACCAACATGCAAACCACTTACTACAAATAAATGAATTATTCCACTTCTTATAAAAATATTCTTAGAATCAAATGATATATTATGCTTTAATCCATAAAAAAGTCCTGCTATAATTCTCTTCGTTGATATTTTTGAAAAATTCTGTGTCAAAGCATTTAGTGATAAATCTCTAAAGTTCATAATTTTTCTCATTAACGACATTTTTATATTAGGCAAAGTCTTTATTTTTCTGAAAGAAACTACATCAAATACTTTTTCTATATTTTTTTGCTCCAAATATTTGCCATAATCAAATCCTTTTATAACAGGAGAAGACATTTCTAAAAATGCACCATCTAAAATATAAGTATCTGAATATTGTATTTTCTCTATTTCTTTAGGGAATTTAATAGCAACCTTTCCTGATGCTTTTTCCCAAAGTTTATTTTGTTTATTATATATTTCTAAAAGATTTCCTTTTAAAACTTTAGGATTAGATAAAAATTGAACATTGCGACTTGTGCATCTATAATCATCAATAACAACTTTTATTTTTCCTCCATAATTAGACCTAGGTGCAGTGTTATAATAATGTGATTTTGAATAATTTATGCTAAAATATGTTACAGTCAAGGAAATTATGAAAAATATAATAATTTTAATTCTATTGTTTTTTTGAGAAAAAGAAAAAAGGACAAAAAGAAAGCAGAAAATTATATAAACAAATATAGTTTGATTAAATAAAAAAAGACCAATCCCAGATAAAAGACTCACAAGAATAGATAGAGATGGATACAATTTTATTATATCAGATATATCATTTTTCATTTCTTTAAACCACATAAAAATTTCCTATTTTATAAAGTAACGCAGGCATCTTGCCTACAAAGTATCGTCAGGCATTCTGCCTGGCGTATCGCGAAGCGAAAAAAAAGTAACGCAGGCATCCTGCCCATAGCTGTTAACCTAAGAGACTTTTTTATATTTAAGACATGTCATTTTATTAATTTTTATTATTTTGCAATCTCCAATCTCTTGTTCAATCATTTCTCGCGTCGTTTTTCTTGATTTTTGATGACATTTTTCACAATTAATTATAATTTTACTTATTGACTTTTCAATATAATAAAAAAAATATTTAAAATCTTTAATTATCAGCCTGCCTAATTCTGCTTTTTCAGCATCAATATATTTCCAAAATTTATCAAGGCTTAATTCTTTTTTATCTTTAGACCAGATGTAATTATCTATTATAAAATGAATCCGATGTACCAAAACGACTAAAATTAATCTAGCATATAATTCACAAAGTAATCTACTTTCATTTTTAATTGCATTAGATTGATGTATTTTTAAAACACTTTTAAAAGACTTAAAAATTAATTCAATATTCCATCTTAATCTATAGAATGTTCGTATCATTTTGCAATCAATAAGTTCTTCTGAAGCGTTCGTTACATATATAGAAAATCCTGCTAAAATTAAACTTTTTCTTTTAGGGGTTGAGTTTTTAGACTTTCTATTCTTAGCGTTACGATGTAAATTCATCCTATTTAAATTTGCTTTTTCTTCAGGTAATTTTAAACCTACTAATCGAACTTTTAAATATTGACCTTTTTTATGTAAATATATTTCATCTATATAGATATTACCATTTTCACTATTTTTAAATACATCTTCAATTTTTATTTCTATATATTGATCTTTTTTTTGATATATAGCTTCACATTATTACTTAATCTACTTAAAAAAATGCATTGTTTTTATCTATTCCATATAAGGTTTCAAACTTCCAATATCCTAAGTCAGCTAAAAACAAAGCTCCTGGACTTATAATCTTTAGTAAATTTATACTAAAACCTTGGTCTGGACATGTTCCTGCTTTTTCATCATAAATATATATTTCCCCAATTAAATAATCATAACAAAATTGTAGTTTGCAATTTGCATCTGAGGCAGTGCCTCCGCAACCAGGGAAAATTAGTTTAAAATGCTCAGAAATATCCCAACTGCTACTATCAATAATAAATATATTTTTAAAACTATCTGAAATATTTATATTCAACTTTTCTGCTTTTAAAATCCTTTTTAATACTATTTTTTGAAGAATTTTTTTAAAAACAAAACGGTAAATTTGTTAAATCGTTTATGAAAAGCAACTTTAGTTACTGTTTCATTTAAAAACATTACTAATAAATCTAAACTTGCAGGTACAGATGCTGATATCCGAAACATTAAAGTAAATAAGAAATTATAAGGATTTATTTTACCTGTACTCCTTCGTATAAACTTAGTTTCTTTTGCTAATTCTAATATTTCATCCTTACTTATCATTTGGACTAATAACTTTTCTATGTCTAATTTATTTTACATTTGTTGAAAATCCTATTTTTTTTGATAAATTAACAGTCGCTTTTGTTAATTCTATATTTAATTCTTTGAACTTTTTATAATTTTTAATTCGCTTTTTCGCTTCAACTAAATCTTTTTCTTTTATAAATACACTAGAACTTTTTCCTTTTATAGAGTAGCTCAACTGATAATAGGGTCCATGTTTCTGTGGATTCTCTGTATTTTTACACTTACATCCTTCTTTACCACAAACATTAAATTGCTTGCTTATAGATCCTGGATGCATAAGTCCAAGGTTTAATATTTTGTTTTTTATTTCAATAATTATTTTTTCTTCTTTTTGCATCATAACTCCTTTATTTATATACCGTGAGCCTACCATAGGCTATCGGAATATATCATAAAAAAAATTAAATACAAGTTATTTTACTTTTTTTTGCTTTTTTTATTAGAAAGTTATTTATGACAAATTATTTAAAGATTTAGGTTAACAGCTATGACAAACAAGATGAACAGATAATGCTCCGACAGGATCATCTAATCTTAATCGATCAATCCCTATTACAGAAAAGACTACTACAATACCTGCAATTAGACCAATTATTATTGCTGAAGTTACAGATACTACATCTGCCCCTGCTGTAATTCCTACTAGTCCTGCTAAGCATCCATTTAAAACCATTGATAAATCAGGTTTCTTTTGAACACTCCAACTTGTTATCATTGAACCAATAACTCCTGCACAAGCCGCAATAAATGTTGTCACAAAAACATAAGATACCATTCCTGGGTCAGCTGATAAAACAGAACCGCCATTGAAACCAAACCATCCTAACCAAAGCAAAAAGACTCCAATTGTTGCTAATGGCATATTATGTCCCATTATTGGTTTAATTTTTCTATTTACATATTTTCCCAGTCTTGGACCTAATAACAAAATTCCTGCTAATGCAGCCCATCCTCCGACAGAATGAACAAATGTAGAACCTGCAAAATCATGGAAGTTCATATCAGCTAACCATCCTCCTCCCCAGCCTCAAGATCCTATTAACGGATAGATGAATGCAATGTAAATCGCTGAAAAAATTAAAAAAGATGATAATTTAATTCTTTCTGCAACAGCTCCTGATACAATTGTTGCTGCTGTAGCGGCAAACATTCCTTGGAACATAAAATCTGTCCAGTATGTATATCCTACATTATAAGCTGATGTTAGACCTCCTTCTGGAAGATTTAAGCCTATTTTTGTGCAACCAAAAACTTTCCCGAAAATCCAGTCTGTTCCTGGATACATCATAGCAAACCCAATTAATGCATAAGTTAAAAATCCAATTGCTACAATAGCTGTATTTTTAAACAAGATATTAACTGTATTCTTTTGTCTTGTTAATCCTACTTCCAAAGAGGCAAAGCCTAGATGCATTATAAAAACCAAAAATACTGAAACAAACATCCAGGTATTATTAATTGCAAACATTTCATCTGAAATAGCTACTTCTCCAGCAAAAACACCTGATGACATCATCAATAAACCTGTAGCTCCTACAAATTTTAAATTTCTTTTAAAATAATTCATTATCCTATTGCCTCCCTTCCAGTTTCTTCTGTTCTAATTCTAATACACTCTTCAATGTTTGTAATAAATATTTTCCCATCTCCAATATTTCCAGACTTCGCTCCTTTTATTATTGCATCAGTTGTCTTTTTAACATACTCTTCTGTTACTGCAATTTCGATTCTAATTTTTTTAAGTAAAGTTACTTCAACATCAGCTCCACGGTATGTTTCTGTATAACCTTTTTGTTGACCACACCCCATTGCATTTGTTACTGAAATTTTAAAGATTTCTGCTTCATACAATTCCTTTTTTACACTATATAAGCTGTTACTAATTTCATACTAATCTCCTTTTGTTTTGTTTATGCCAAAAAGGGAATTTAGTTACAAGACGCTTATAGATAAAGAATTGTAGATATATTAAAACAGAGACAAGAATACATAATTGTATTTATGCATAGGCGATATTACAAAATAGTATTTATTAGAATGCTAGTATATTGAAGAATTTTATTTGCGACTTGTGCAATATATTCATTATAAAGAATTTTCTCTACAAAAAGACAAAAATGTAGTTTTGATTCAATAACGCAGGAATTTTGTTTGCGACTTGTGCAATATTATTAAATATTAGATTACACCAAAGTCATTAGTTGTGATTATTCCAGCTCTTGTTAATGCAAAATCATATTTAACAGGGTCGTTAGGATTTATTGCTTTAAATTGATTTGTGATTTCTATTACAGTTTTTAAATTAGGACTTTTTCGTTCTGTAAATTTAAAATCTTGTGCAATTTTATAGATATGAGTATCTAAAGGAATTAAAATATCAGATGGGTTAACTTTTGACCATAAACCAAAATCTATATCATCATTTCTAACCATCCAGCGTAAAAATAGGAAAAAGCGTTTACATGCACTTCCATTTTTAGGAGATGGGATTAAATAGTTACTGGAGCTATTGGAATAATTTAAAAGTTTCTCAATAAAAGGGGAAATTCCATCTATGATATTACTATCTTCAATATAATTTTCGAGAAAAAGGTTTTCAAGAGTGTTATATCTTTCACCAGTAATTTTCATAGCAATTAGCAAATTTGAGATATCAGAACCTGTAGTAAAGCGATATTTAAAATCTTTAAAATCTTCAATTATTTGCTGCGATGAACTATTTTTTAAATAATAAAAAGGCGATTCTTGCATTTTTGCAAGAATTATATTAATTGCTTTTAGTATTTGGGATACACGACCATAAGCCAATGATGAAGCTATAAGTCCAACAATTTCAATATCTTCTTTTTTTGAATAATTATATAGAACCATTAATGGATCTGTCTTAATAAACTCTTTTTTATTAAATTTAGAATATAACTCCTCTAAATAATTTAATAACTCTTCTTTATTCTTCAATATTACTTGTTATCCGTTGATTTTAATACAGCAACAAATGCTTCTTGCGGAATGCTCACTTTTCCAATTTGCTTCATTCGCTTTTTTCCTTCCTTCTGTTTCTCTAATAACTTCCTCTTACGAGTTATATCTCCCCCATAACATTTTGCTATTACATTTTTTCTAAGGGCACTAATTGTTTCCCTTGCCACAAATTTGCCTCCAATTGCTGCTTGGATTGGAACTTTAAACATTTGCTGTGGAATAACATCTTTTAATCTCTCGGTAATAACTCTGCCTTTAGCATGTGCATGGTCAACATGAACAATTGATGAGAATGCATCAACGGGCTCACTATTTACCAATATTTCCATTTTTACAAGTTTTCCTTCTCTGTATTCAAGTGGTTCATAATCCATACTACCATAACCACGAGTAATAGATTTTAATTTGTCATGAAAATCTATTAATATCTCATGCATAGGTAATTCAGCAGTAATTGTTACATGTAAACCGTCTATTGACTCTGTGTGTGTACATACACCTCGTTTTCCCATAACTAAATTCATAATAGCTCCAATGTATTCATTAGGAGACATTATTTGTGCTTTGATAAATGGTTCTTCTATTCGCTCAATAATACTTGGATCTGGTAAATGAACAGGATTATCAACATCTATCTTTGAACCATCTTTTAAATATACATTATAAATTACACTTGGATAAGTTGATATTATATCCATATTATACTCTCTTCTAAGTCTTTCTTGTATAATTTCCATGTGCAATAAACCTAGAAAACCACATCTAAACCCAAATCCTAAAGCAACAGATGTTTCTGGTTGATATGAAAACGCAGCATCATTAAGTTGTAATTTTCCCATACTTAGTTTTAATTGTTCATAATCAGCAGTTTCAATAGGATAAACTCCACTAAAAACCATCGGAGTTATTTCTTTAAATCCTTTAAGAGCTTCTTTGCAAGGATTAAGGACTCCAGTAATAGTATCGCCTATTTGTGTTTCTGCTGTATCTTTTATATTAGGAATAATGTATCCTACAGAACCTGCTTCTAGAGTGTCAATAGCTTTCATATCAGGTTGAAAAACTCCAACTTCTTTAATCTCAGTTTCTAAACCAGTATTGAAAAATTTCACCTTATCGCCTCGTTTCAAAGAGCCAGAAAAAAGGCGGACATAGGTTACAACTCCACGATATGTATCATAATTAGAGTCAAAAATAAGTGCTTTAATCCCCTCTTCTGATTCTTTTGGAGGAGATATTAATTTAGTAATAGCTTCTAAAACCTCTTTAATTCCAATGCCATCTTTTGCACTAACCGCAATTGCATCTTCATTAGAAATCGCTAAAATATCTTCTAATTGTTCCATGCATTTTTCTATATTTGATGCTGGAAGATCTATTTTATTTATAATTGGTATGATATCAAGATTATGTTGAAAAGCAAGGTTTGCATTTGCAACAGTTTGTGCTTGAACACCTTGACTTGCATCCAATATCAATAAAACACCCTCACAAGCTGCTAAAGATCGACTTACTTCGTAAGAGAAATCAACATGACCTGGAGTATCAATCAAATTAAATTCATAGGTTTCTCCATCATCAGCTTTATAACTCATACATACAGGATGTGATTTAATTGTAATTCCCCGTTCCCGTTCTAAGTCCATATCATCAAGAAGTTGTTCTTGCAAATCTCTTTTCATTACAGTTTGAGTTTCCTCTATTAATCTATCTGCTAGAGTCGACTTTCCATGATCAATATGAGCTATGATTGAAAAATTTCTTATATTTTTAACGCTCTTCATATGTTTTTATATTTCCTTTTTTATTAATTTTAGATATTAAGAATATAACATTAAAAGGCATAAATGCAAATTAATAAGATTATAATTCACTTGAAAAGATTACTATT
>JAOZMT010000071.1:0-3915 GCA_029934175.1 Victivallales bacterium
ATTATGCCGCCGAGACGGACGGCGCTACGCTTAAATCGACAGCCCCTGAAAGCGGGACTCTGACTGCTTTAATTTCTAGTCCAAAGTGTAAAGTAGTTTTATGCATAATATGAAACTAGCCAAATTTTCAAACTAAATTTTGATTTTTTCTAAATCATGAGGAAGTTTGATTTTTATTGCTTCAGGGTGTTTGTTTTTAAACCAAGTTATTTGTCTTCTTGCATATTGCCAAGTTTTTGTAATGATTTTCTCACGCATTTCATCATAACTTAATTGTTTAGTTAGATATTCATTAATAATACTATATCCTAAAACTTGTCGTGCTGTTGGAGTATTTAAAATATTATTTTTTATCATTTCTTTTGTTTCTTCTATCCATCCATTCTCTAACATTATGGTAGTGCGTTCTCGTATCCTTTTTTTTAATACTTCTCTGTCCCAGCATAAATTATATACCTTTGCATTATATCTTAATTGCGGCTTATGCAAAGTTTGCAGTTCTGTTATAGACTTTCCTGTTAATTGATAAACTTCCAAAGCTCGTAATAATTTTCTTTGATGTTTCGCCCACCGTTTAAAATCTTCTGGAACATTAACAGACATATATTTTTTTAATAAAAGAAAACCTTCTGTAGAATCATATTGTTCATCAATTTGCTTTCTAACTTCACGATCAGCAGGCATTGGATCTAATCCATAAAGTAGCGAACGAATATACATTCCTGTGCCACCTACAACAATTGGAGTTATTCCTTTTTTAGATATTTCTCGAATTTTTTTTTCAGCTAAATGAACATATTTAAACACATCAACAGGATCATTAATAGAATATTCATCGATTAAGTGATGAGGAACAAGATTTAAGTCCTCATTTGTAGGCTTGGCTGTTCCTATACTCATTTCTTTATAAAGTTGCATAGAATCTGCACTTATAATTTCACAATTATTTGCTATAGCAAGTTCAATAGCAATGGAACTTTTCCCACTTGCCGTTGGACCCATGATAACAACAATATCTTCTAACATATTATTTGTCTTTTTTGACTTCTGGTCTTAAGAATGATGATATGATAAAAATTGTCATACCTACAGTTATTCCCATATCTGCTACATTGAAGGCTGGCCAATGCATATCTTTAATATAAAAATCCAAGAAATCAACAACTAAACCATCACGAAACATTCTATCAATCAAATTCCCCACAATTCCACTCAAAACCATTCCAAAAGCAATATATCTCTCTTTCCATCCTTCACAAAGCAACTTTACAAAAAATAATGCTGCGAAGAATGCAATTAAAGAAATTGATGTAAGAATCAATTGTTGACCTGCTAAGGTATTCCAAGCAGCTCCATTATTTTTCACATGAACTATATCAAAAAAACCATCAATGACGGGAAATCCTTTATGTAATTCAATATATTTAACAATTGTAGCCTTTGTAACTTGATCTAAAATAGTTAAAATAAAAGCAATTATCAGCGCAATTATTAGAAACTTTTTCTCAGTTTTAGAACTTGGAGGAATACGCTCTGTTTTAAAGAAATATTCAAATATCATTTTATATTTTAAAAGACATTAGAAATTCTACATTTGTATCAATTTCTCTAAGTTTTTCTAAAATCATATTCATCGCTTCATCGCTTCCTAAAGTTGATACAGCTTTTCTTAAAGCCCACATTCTTTTAAGTTCATCAGGATGCACTAATAAATCTTCTTTTCTAGTTCCAGATTTAACTATGTTAATTGCAGGATAAATTCGTTTATCAGCTAAAGAGCGATCTAGGTCAAGTTCCATATTACCTGTTCCTTTAAATTCTTCAAATATGACCTCATCCATTTTACTACCTGTATCAATTAGAGCAGTTGCCAAAATAGTTAAACTTCCACCCTCTTGAACATTTCTCGCAGCACCAAAAAAGCGTTTAGGTTTATGTAAAGCCAATGCATCAACACCACCAGATAAAATCTTCCCACTATGTGGTTGTTCCGTATTATAAGCACGCGCTAACCTTGTTATACTATCAAGTAAAATTACTACATCATGACCATATTCAACAAGTCTTTTTGCTTTCTCTATTACCATTTCTGCTATTTTTACATGTTTTGAAGCAGGCTCATCAAAAGTTGAACTAACAACCTCTGCTTTAACATTTCGTTTCATATCTGTAACCTCTTCTGGTCTCTCATCTATTAGCAATACAATCATAATAGCTTCTGGATTATTTTCTGCAATACTATTTGCAAGTTTTTGCATTAATACAGTTTTTCCAGTTCTAGGAGGGGCAACAATTAATCCTCGTTGTCCTTTTCCAATAGGCGTTATTAAATCAACAACCCGTGGTGAAAAATCTTTAGGTTTTGTTTCAAGAATGAACCGTTCTTCTGCAAAGTCAGGGGTTAAATGTTGGAAGGGGATTATCTTACGCTTTTTTTCTGGATCTTCATTGTTTATAGATTCAACTTTTTGCATAGAAAAGAAGCGTTCTTTATCACGAGGATATTGAGTTTGTCCAGCAACATAATCTCCTACTTTTAATGAAAATTTACGAATTTGAGCAGGACTTAAATAAATATCTTCTGAAGAAGACAAGTATGAATAAGTTGGAGATCTTAAAAAACCATATCGTTCAGGAAGAATATCTAAATAACCACTTCCATACATTCTACCATATTTTTCAGCGTTCGCTTTTAGAATTTCAAAAACGAGCATAGATTTTTCTAAAGCACCAACCCCTTCAATTCCAAATTCTTCAGCCATAGTAGTCAATTCACTCATACTTTTAGCTTGTAGTTCTGTTATATTAAGAGTTCCCTCTAAAATTAATTCTTCTTTTGGGGCTTGTTTTTTATTTGTTAATTCTTCGTTTGGAGCTGGTCTTGTATTATCAGGATATTTAGATTGTGGGGTGCTTGGGGGATATTTACTGTTTTTATCAGAGCATCGAGGAAGTGTTTCTTTTCCTTTTATAGGCTCTTTTTTTATAGTAGCACTCTTTTTAGGTTTGATTGTTGTTTTTTTAACCATTGTTTTTTTTACTTTTTTAATTTTAGTTTTTTCATCCACAGGGACTTCGTTATTATTTTTTTCCATTATACTCGCCTTTTGTATTATACACTAACCTATTTGGGGTGCATAAGTTTTTTTAAGTAAGAGCATTGTTCTTGTAGATAACTAATATTACCATTACCAATAAGAACAAAGTCTGCTTTATTAAATTTATTATTTAAATCTATTTGATTTTTTAACCTTTGAGTTATATTATTAAGAGACCAACCTCTTTCTTGCAACCTTTCTCGTTGAGTTTTTTCATCTACCCAAACTGTTATAATATAATCAAATAAATATTCCCATTTGCATTCGTAAAGTAAAGGAACTTCACAAATAACAGGTCGTTTGTTTTGATTATCATAAAAAGTTTTTAAATTTTTAAAAATAATAGGGTGCAGTGTTGAGTTTAGCCATTGTAACTCAGTTTTATTATTAAATACTATTTTTGATATTTTATTTTTATCTATTTTATCATTTGAAAAAATAGAGTTTCCAAACCTTTTAAGGAGTTTATCTTTAAATTCTTGATCGTGTTCATATATAAGATGACATTCATAATCAGAATTGAAAATTTCCCAATTTAAATTATTAAAACATTTTAAAGCTGCACTTTTTCCGCATCCAATTGAACCTGTTAAACCTATAAGCATAATTAAATAAAGAGTTATATTTCAGAATAAAAGTATTAAATATATTTAGGAACTCTAGTTTTTCTCGTTTTTTTGTATTTTTGATATGATAAATATACTACGATTTACATTTAATGCAAGTTTTTATTTGAAAAATTTTGTTTTATTATGCGATATATGCAGAATTATCTTCTGTTGGTAATTAAATTTTGAATAATTTTAACCACGAAAAG
>JAOZMT010000071.1:4015-8576 GCA_029934175.1 Victivallales bacterium
AATAATTTTAACCACGAAAAGCACTAAAAACACGAAAAGGGAATTTTTGTTTGCGATTTATGCAATAATATATCTTATAAATTGAATATTGAGGTTTTCTTATATTTTTTGGTAATTGGATATTCCTTGTCGAATATTGGATATGGAAGGATTTCTAACCACGAAAAGCACTAAAAACACGAAAGGGGAATTTTTGTTTGCGATTTATGCAATAATATTGCATAAGTCGCAAGTTATTTGTATATCTATGGTCTAAATCTCAAAAACTCAAGTTCTTTGATAGCTTTATAGTGTTTGTAGTTCCCTGAGCATAAAGGCATTTTATTTTCAATAGCAGTTGCCGCAATAATTGCATCACCTGAATCAATTTTATGCGATAAAGAATACTCTTCAACATAAATAGCAGCTCTATGACCTATGTTTTCAGATAATGGTAAGGTTGTAAAGTCAAATTCTGATAGTAAATGTAAAATTAATCTATGTTCTTGTTTATTTTTAACTCTTTGTAAAAGTTCCATATAACTCTGAATAGAAATATATTTTGACTTGCAATTTTCTATTAACTCTAAAGCTTTTAAATTTCTTTTGAAAAACCATATAATAACATCAGAATCAAATATCATTATATCGTATCCCTCTTAAATCTTTCATTATATCTTCAACTGATTCTGTATCATCAGCCCACATTCCAAAAGAAGGATGATTTTTTAAAGAATTTTGTTCTCGTTTTTCTTTTATCGGTTCTAAAATAGCTTTTTCTTTACCATGATATGATACTATAACTTTTTCTTTTCTATCAAGAGCCTTTAACACTTCTTTCATATTATATCTTAAATCTACAACTGTCGCTACCATAAAATCCTCCATTAAATTTTATTAATAATGTATAATTTACAATATACATTTATTTAATTATTTTTCAAGTTGAATCATAATTATTCTGACTTATTTTTTTTAAAATTACACGAAAAGAGTAATTTTGAATTTTAAATAATTTTAACCACGAAAAGCACTAAAAACACGAAAAGGGAATTTTTGTTTGCGATTTATGCAATAATATATCTCATAAATTTGATATTGAGGTTTTCTTATATTTTTTGGTAATTGGATATTCCTTGTTGAATATTGGATATTGAAGGACTTCTGTTGGTAATTGGATAAAGTGAGCCGAAAAAGGCAATGAAACTTGCGAAGGAAACAAAGTAACGCAGACAGGATGTCTGCGTTACTCATAAATTAACTGCACAAGTCGCAAAATTCAAGAATTATTTAATAAAATTATTGAAAAAGAATTGACTTTTGCGATTTGTGCAGTAATTTAGATTTATCTCAAAAACTTAAAAAAGGGGAATATATGTCTAAAAAATTTAATGTTGTATTGGTTTGTCCTGAAATACCACAAAATACGGGAAATATCGGTCGTCTTTGCGTATCAACAAATACTTGTTTGCATCTGATAAAACCATTAGGGTTTTCTATTGATGATACTGCCGTTAAACGGTCTGGGCTTGACTACTGGAAGTATTTGGATTTAAAAGTTTATGAAAACTGGGAAGAGTTTGAATCTAAAAATCAAGATGCAGAGTTTTATTTTTTATCAACGAAAACAGAGAAGAGTTTTTGGGATTGTCCATACAAAGATAATTCGTTTCTTATATTTGGCAATGAAGGTAGCGGTTTGCCTCCATTTTTATATGAAAAATATAAAGAACAATTATACACAATTCCAATGTGTGGAGAACATTCGAGAAGTTTAAATTTAGCAAATTCTGTAGCAATTACACTTTTTGAAGGAATTAGAAGAACGCATGTATAATTTAGCTGAAGGATCTCATATTCATTTTGTAGGGATATGTGGTATTGGGATGAGTGGTTTAGCTCAGATGCTAAAATCACAAGGTTTTATTATTACTGGAAGTGATCGAGCTATAAATGCAAATGAGAATTCTGCGATTTGTGCAGCTTTGAAAAATCAAGGAATTTTATTATTTGAACAAGATGGTTCTTATTTAAATTATGGAACTCCGCAAGTTTTAGTTTATTCATCGGCTATTGAAGATGATAATCCCGATTATAAAACTGACTTGAAATTGAATTTAATGCATCGCTCTGAGGCATTGCAATTTGCTATTGAAAATTTAAAAAATAAAACAACAATCGCAGTTACAGGCAGTAGTGGAAAGACAACTGTTACATCTTGGCTTGCTGAAACACTTGAGTTATGTGGAGAAAAACCATCTTTTTATTCTGGCGGTTTAGTAAATTATTTTATTTCTGCGAAGTGTGCAGGAAATTTTCATAAAGGGGAGGGGAGGTGTTTTGTTTTTGAAGCAGATGAAAGTGATAAAAGTTTAATTAGGTATTCTCCAGATTATGCAATTATTTTAAATATCGGCACAGACCATTATCCAACAGAAGAATTAATTAAGCTTTTTAAACAATTTTTAAAACGAGTCAAAATTGGTGTTGTAGTAGAACAAAAAGTTTATAAATTGCTTGGAAAAGATGCATTTAATAATTTGAAAGTAACACTTTTTTCTGCAACAGTAAACAATGAAAATTTACCTTTTTCATTTAAAGATTATAAAGTTGAAAAAAGTCGAGCTTCTATTTGTTATGAACAACAAGAACTTTTTTTACCAGCTCCAGGAATACATACTGCGGCGAATGCAATGGCAGTTTTAAGTGCAATAGACATTGTGGGTTTAGAGTTAACAAATAGTATTGCTTGTTTATCAGACTTTAAAGGTGTATGGAGAAGATTTGATTTTGCTGGCGAATTTATTCCTAGCGTTAAAGTTTTTGATGATTATGCTCATAATGTAGAAAAAATTATATCATGCTTAGAAACAGCAAGAGCATTATCGCCTAATAAAATTTTCTTTATTTTCCAACCTCACGGTTATGGACCTTTAAAATTTATGAGAGATGAATTGTTTGAAAATTTAGAAAAATATTTATCTATCGAAGATGAGTTTATTTTTCTTCCAGTATTTTATGCAGGAGGAACAACATCTTTTAAACCTACTTCGGAGGATGTTGTTGCGAGCTATGCAAAAGATGGAAAGAAAAATTATAAATATTGCACAAGTCGCAAAATTGCAGAGGAATTTTTATCAAAAAAAGTTAAAGAAAAAGATTTGATTATAATTGCAGGTGCGAGAGATAATAGTTTATCAATTTGGGCAAAAGAAATAGTAAAAGGAGTTTAATTTATGCGTAAAAAGAAGATTGTAATACTTGGCTCAACAGGGTCAATAGGGACAAATGCAGTGAAAACTGTTATGCATTTACCTAATGAATTAGAGGTGTATGGACTTGCAGCTAAGTCAAATATTGAATTATTAAGTAAACAAGCTAAGGTTCTAAATTGTCAGCATATAGTTATTAATTCTGATGATAAATATAATGATTTAAAATCAATGGTTTCTTCAAATTGTAAAGTTGGGGTAGGGGAGGAAGCAATGATTGAAATGGTTACTGCCCCAGAGGTTGATATGGTTTTATGTGCAATTGTAGGGACTGGAGGTTTGCGACCTGTGCTAAGTGCGATTCGTGCAGGAAAAGATATTGCACTTGCAAGTAAAGAAATCCTTGTTATGGCTGGAGAAATTGTTATGCAAGAGGTTGCTAAATATGGTGTATCATTTATTCCAGTAGATAGTGAACATAGTGCAATTTTTCAATGTTTAGAAGGCAAAAAATCGGAAGATGTTTCTAAAATTATATTGACTGCAAGTGGCGGTCCTTTTAGGGGAAAAGAATTAGATTTTATAAAAAATGCGAGTTATGCAGAAGCCTTGGCACATCCTACTTGGGATATGGGACCTAAGGTTACAATAGATTCAGCATCATTAATGAATAAAGCCTTAGAAATGATAGAAGCTCGTTGGTTATTTGATGTAAAAAAGGAACAAATAGATGTTATTGTTCATCCACAATCAATAATTCATTCAATGGTAGAATTTTTAGATGGAACAGTATTAGCACAAATGAGTTCTCCAGATATGAGGTTTCCGATACAATACGCATTGACATATCCCACAAAACATTCAGGAAGTTTAAATCCATTAAATTTTGCACAACTCGCAAACTTATCTTTTGAAAATCCAAATCGTGCGATTTTCCCATCCCTAGATTTTGCATATTACGCAATAGAGGAGTGTGGAACTTTACCTGCTGTTATGAATGCAGCAAATGAAATTGCAGTGCAATCTTTTATTGATGGTAAAATTAAATTCCATCAAATTTGGAATATTATAGAAAAAACAATGGCAAATCATAAGGTAATTAAAAAGCCGTCATTAGATGATATAATATATGCAGATAAGTCTGCAAGAGAATATGCAATAAAAATAGATACTTAAAATTAAATTAATTCCTTGAAAAAATCGTTTTTTCGATATATATTATGTTCTAAATTAGAAGTTATGGGGCGGAGCCTACAAAAATTGTTGAGTATTAATAATCACGGTAGCTTTTTCGAATGAAGTATGCAAAAATTAACCACTAATGGAATTCCAAAATGAGTTTATCTACTAATTGCACTAATGACACGAAA
>JAOZMT010000072.1:0-1643 GCA_029934175.1 Victivallales bacterium
CAAATGGTCATATATTTTATATTATTTTAAGAACCGCAGATGAACAAAAACAATTATTAAAATATTTACAAGATAAAGGTATAATGGCAATATTCCATTATATCCCATTGCATTCTTCTCCAGCTGGATTAAAATATGGCAGAGTTTGTGGAAGAATGGAAAGGACAGATAAGTTAAGCCAGCAGATAATAAGATTACCTTTATATTATGAATTAGAATTAGAAGATATAGATAATGTAGTGAATATAATAAAAAGATTTTATGATGAGAAAAATTAAAGATTATTTATTTAAAGATAATATTTATATTGTATTATTCATAATATATTTTATATCCAATATATTTTTTATTTTAAATTACGAAGGTATATATTGGGATGATTGGACATTATATAATAATAGTTTTAAAAGTATTGATGAAATGTTTTATGCAACTAGTGGTTTTGTGGGGATTATATTTTCAAAATTACATTATACCTTGGTTTCAACAGGTGTTTTTTCTTATAGAATATCAACTTTTTTTCTATCCTTATTACAAACTTTTTGTATATATAAAAGTATTAAACGAGTAAAACTTATAGATGGTAATCAAATTTTTGTCATTATTTCAATTTATCTTTTAGTCCCATTGTTTGGCGCAAAGATTGCTCTTATTGATTTTCCTTATGTACTTTTAACGACAATATTTTACTTATCTTTTTACTTGTTATCAAACTATTTATATTCAACTAAAAAAGTTTATGTAAGATTTTTAATTCTTTTTTTATTTTTCTTTTCTTTTTTTATGAATAGTATATTAGTTTTTTATGCTGTTGCTTTAGTATATATTTATTATTATATTTACAAGGATAATAATAATTTGATTTTATCTTTAAAAGAAATTTTTAAAAAATATTTAGATTTTATATTACTTCCTATTGTATTTTTTATATTAAAAAAACTATATATGCAACCTAGTTCAGGATATGAGGGGTATAACGCTATTAATTTCGATTTATTAAAAATTGCTAAATTAATGATTGTAAGCATTTATACTTCTATTTTATTACCTGTTTATATATCTTTAACAAATATATTTAATTATTATTATATTTTTTTAATAATCTTGATATTATTGTATTTGGGAATGAAAAATGATAGCTTTAAACTTAAATCAAAAAAAAATATTCTTTTTACATTTCTAATTAGTATCTTTTTATATATTTTAGCAGTATTTCCTTATGCATCAGTTGGGAAACTTCCTCAGTTATATGACTGGGACTCTAGGCATCAAGCATTAATAATGCTTGGATATGGCTTTTTAATATTAACATTATCTATGATTTTACATTGCATTTCATCACATTTACCTAGATTCACCATAATTATTTTTCTTGCTTTATTTGGGATGCAGACTTATGTAAATAATTTTAATTATCTTAAGGATTGGTTTTATCAATTAAGTTTGATTAATAATTTTAAAAAGAGTTCAATAATTTGTGATAATTCAACTTTTGTTGTAAAATTAGAATCGGTTCATTATTTAGCTGATAAGCGAAGAATTAGGTTTTATGAGTTAACAGGGATGTTAAAAAAGTCATTTAATGCAGATAATAAATATATGGCAAAATCCTTAAAAGAGTTGGATAGATATTCAAAATATAG
>JAOZMT010000072.1:1653-8549 GCA_029934175.1 Victivallales bacterium
AACCTGTATATGTTATCATTGAATTTAATAATATTAATCAAATTGCAATGTATAAGCTTATATATTTATACTATTTTGAAAGAAAGGAATTTAATAAAGTCATCCAAAATTTAACAATCATTAAAATAGATGAAAAAAGAAACAGTTAAGAATTTTATAATTTATAGTTTACCGAATATTGTATTAATGCTATTGCCGTTATTGACAATGCCAATAACCACAAAATATTTGACAAAAGAAGCTTTTGGTATATTAGCCTCTGTTTCAATTATATATTCAATTCATGCAATTTTTTCAGAAATCGGTATAGGATATTCAATAAATGCAGATTGGTATAAAACAGATTCTCAAGGTAAATTATTATTTAATTTATTTTTATTAAGTTTTGTTTTTACATTGTCAGCTATAGTTATTTTATATTTATTGCAACATTTTGTATATGGATATATTTTAGGCGAAATTTGGAATGATATTAGGCATTTATATTATTTTGTGATGCTTAGAGTTTTAGTTATCCCCATTTTGGTAGTTTTTAAAAGTTGGGTTATTATTGATAAGCACCCTAAATTGAGTTCTATTTTGAAAATTTCTGAAATTATTATTTCAGCATTAACTGTTATTTTAGTCGTAATATTCACAAAATCATGGCAAATAATAATTATAAGTAAAATATTTATTGGAATAATTTTTGCTTTTATATCTTTTTATTTTATATCGAAAAAAATGATATTTATTTTTTCTGAAAAAATAATTAAAGATGCCATTCATACAGGATACCCAATTTTTTTTAGATCAATATTTAATTTTACAAGAAAGCAATTTGATAAAATATATGTTTTAAATTTATTTGGTGCAGGCGAATTTGCTTTATATAATTTTTCTGGACGATTCAATAATATTTTAGTTCCTTTGAAAAATAATTATACTAAAAGCTACATGTCTTTGTTATACGAAAGTTTGTCAAAGAATAAATTAGATATTATGGCATTTAGAAAGACTCTTTATTTACTGTTTTATATGACTTTTTCATTTTCTGTGTTTATTGTTTTGTTTGGAGAAATTCTCATAGAATTATGGACTAATAGTTTATTTTCAGATGCATATCCTTATGTTATTATCTATATGTGTATTGGAGTTTCATTAACTATATTTTCAGGAAGTGAAGACTATTTGTTTTATTTCAAACAATCAAAAAAAATTTTTTTTAATACAGTAATACAGGCCATAATAACAATACTAGGTTGTCTTTTATTAATACCAAAGATTGGTGTAATAGGAGCTCTAATAAGTTTATGGATTGGAAATTTTATCTATTTTTTCTTAGCTTTTGTTTATAAACAAAAAAAACTTAAACAATATTTTATTGAAAAAATAACCATTATATATGTTATTGTATTTCATTTAATGGTCATTTCTATTGTTCTAAATCCAAATATAAAATTATATGCATTTGTTATTTTGTTTTTCACATGGATAGCATCTACAATACATATATATATATATGAAAAAGAAACTATTAAAAAGATCATAAAAAAATGCAAAAAACTTATATAATAGCAGAGATTGGAAATACACATGAAGGTTCTTTGGGATTAGCAAAACAATTTGTTAAATCAGTAAAGGAATGTGGTGTTGATTGTGTTAAATTTCAAACACATATATTTGATGCAGAAAGCTTACCTAATGCTCCAAATCCACCATATTTTAAAGATGAATCACGCAAAGAGTATTTTGATAGAACAGCATTCAATTTAAAAGACTGGCAAAGTTTAAAGGATTTTACAGAAAATGAATGTAAACTTGATTTTATTTCATCGCCTTTTTCATTAGAAGCTGTTGATTTATTAGAGAAAATCAATGTGACTGCTTATAAAATTCCATCAGGGGAAGTTACGAATATTCCTTTATTAATAAAAGTTGCGAAAACCGCAAAAAAAGTTTATTTATCAAGTGGAATGAGTAATTGGCAAGAATTAGATTTAGCTGTTGAAACTTTACAAGATAATGGGTGCAAAGATTTAATTGTTTTGCAATGCACATCAGAATATCCTTGTCCTCCAGAAGAGTCAGGCATTAATGTAATTGCTGATTTAAAAGCAAAATATAATTTAGAGGTTGGCTATTCAGATCATTCATTGGGTTTAGCTGTTCCTTTAGCTGCAGTATGCGCAGGAGCAACAGTAATTGAAAAGCATTTTACATTATCAAAAAATATGTATGGAAGTGATGCTAAAAATTCAACTGAACCTGATGAGTTTAAAAGGTTGGTTTGCGAAATTCGCAATATAGAAAAAGCGTTGAATTCTAATGTTAATAAAGATAAAAAATGTGCGAAACTCGCAAATATGAAAACAACTTTTGAAAAGAGTATCGTATCTGCCTGCGATATTCGCAAAGGAACTATTATAGAAGAAAAACATTTGGCATATAAAAAACCAGGTGATGGAATTCCTGCAAGGGAATATTTGGATTTAATAGGTAAAAAAACAATACTAGATATTAATGTAAATGAGCAACTTAAATATGAAAATATGGAGAGCGTATAAATGAATAAAAATTATTGGTTAGTTAGAGGAAAATGGGACGGAATAGATCAAATAGAAAAATTTGTTAATAATGATGAATGGGTTAATGGTTATGATGATAAATATTTTGATATTGTTAAAAGAGTTGGAGAAAAAGATATTCTCTTACTATCTTTAGACTCTGAAATTATATATTATTCTGAATGTATTGACAATAAATTAGATGGTAAAACAATACAGGTAGATAAATGGGAAAAATTTCAAACACCAATATACTGTCAAGCTAAAGGGAATTATATTAAAACAATTACAAATATAAAAAATGATAAAATCATAAATGAAGTAAAAAATTGTATTTATAAACAAGAACAAATTAAAAATTTAATTTTAAAATCTATATCATTGAAAAATTTTACTCTTTTTGAAAATGAAAAATTAGAATTTTCAAAAGGCTTAAATGTTATAGTTGGTGAAAATAGTTCTTGTAAAACATTATTATTAAAATTGCTCTATACATTAATAAAAAGCAATAATATAACTAGTTTGGCAAATTTAAAATCAATTAGTTCTAAATTGTTAGAAAAGAATTTTCAAAATATTTTCAAAATGGATAAGTTGTCAAATTTAATAAAAAAGAAAGAAAGTCAAAGTCTTATTAAATTAGATTTGAACCAATATAATATTAATTTTGAAATAGAGAATTTGATAAAAATTCAAGACTTAGAAAACCATGACTATTATCAAAAAAATGCTGTTTTCCTACCAGCTAAAGAAATTTTGTCATTTTTAGAAGGATTTATATCAATATATCATAGTACTTCTTTTGATGAGACATTTTATGATTTAGCAATGCTTATGGGGAAATTATTACCATCAAACAGGCAAGTAACTTCAATTGATAAAATAAATAAAATATTAGAAAGACTATTAAATGGTAAAATAGAAACTATGAATGGTAGGTTCTATTTAAATAGTAATGGAGAAAAAACAGAAATAACTTTAATTGCTGAAGGTCTAAAAAAAATAGGAACACTTTCTTATTTAATAGCGAATAAGTCATTGGATAAAAATAGTATTTTATTTTGGGATGAACCAGAAACAAATTTAAATCCTAAATATATAAAATTTATTGCAGAAGTTTTGTTGGAACTTGAAAAAACAGGAGTTCAATTATTTATATCAACTCATGATTTATTTTTAATTAAAGAGATTGAAATTCTACGAAATAAACATGATATCAGATATTTTTCTTTTGGATTAAAAGATGAAAAACTTATAGTATCTCAAGATGAAACATTTGAGTACCTTGATAATTTAGTCCTTTTAGATGAAGAACTAGAACAGTCAGACAGATTTATGGATAAAAATTATGATTGTGAATGAGGGTAAATTAACATATATTTTTGATTCTAATATGGAAATATTGAAACTTGATGATTCTAAATTTTACAGAAATAAATTTATTAAAATTGATGAAGGATTAAAATCTGTGGATATTCTAGCTGTATCAGATATAAATTATTTAATTGAAGTTAAGGATTATAGACATTATAAAACAGAACCTATAAAACAAAAAGAATTAGTATCTGTTTTAGTTAAAAAAGTTCTAGATTCAATAGCCCTGATATATCCGATGAAAAGTAAGTCTAATCTAATAAATGAGAAAAAAATTGCTACAAAATTCTTATCTAATAATAAACTTATTTTTATTTTTCATATAGAACTGCCGCCGCCAAGAAGAACTTTGAAACAATCAGCCTTTGATTTACATATTTTTGAAATGAAATTGCATCAAAAATTAAAAACAATTTTATCTAAAGTGAAAGTTGTTTCAAAAGAAGAGAATTTTTTACCTTGGCGAGTCAAATGAATATATTAGCTATCATCCCTGCAAGAGGTGGTTCTAAAGGAATTATTGATAAAAATATTGCGGAAATCGCAGGGAAACCTTTAATTGCTTGGACAATTGAAGAAGCAAAAAAAACAGAATGTTTGGATAGAATTATTTTAACATCCGATTCAGAAAAAATAATAGATGTTGCAAAAAAATATGATTGCGAAATCCCCTTTATTAGACCTGCGGAACTCGCAGAAGATAACACTCCATCTTTACCTGTTATTCAACATGCTGTTTCTTTTATGGAAAAAGAGAAGAGTTATAAACCTGATTACATTGTATTATTGCAACCAACTTCTCCTTTGCGAACTTCGCAACATATTGATGATGCAGTAAAAAATTTAATAAACTCAAATGCTGATTCAATAGTAAGTGTAACAAAGACTCCTCATAATTGTAATCCATTTTCAATTATGAAAGAACAAAATGGATTATTATCAAATTATTTAGAATTTGATGAATTAAAAAATATGCGTCAAGCAAAACCCATTTTTTATTCAAGAAATGGAGCTGCGATTTATGCATTCACTTATGATTGTTTAATGAATAAAAATAGTCTTTATGGAGATAACATATTAAAATATGAAATGAAACAAGAAGAATCTTTTGATATAGATGAACCATTTGATATGGATTTATGTGAATGGATTTTAAATAAAAGGGATAAATAATATTTCTCCTCAGTATCATTTAATGTTTATCAATGGTAAAAAAGAAATTTGTCCACGAAAAACACGAATTACACGAAAAAAAGTTAAGAAAATATATTTAAAACTAGTTAAAATAAAAGTTAAGTTGCGTGTTTCGCAAATAATATAAAAAAGGAAACAGAAATATGAATGTAATTAAAATTGAAGATATTCAAAAGTTAATAATTGAATTGAGAAATAAAAAAGTTATTATAGATTCTGATGTTGCGAAAATTTATGGTGTTGAAACAAGAGATATTAATAAAGCTGTGAAAAATAATGAAGAAAAATTTCCATCGGGTTATATAATTGAACTTGATAAAGAAGAAAAATCAGAGGTTGTGGAAAATTTCCACCACCTCTCAAATTTAAAATTTTCTCCTCATCTGCCAAAAGCATTTTCAGAAAAAGGTCTTTATATGCTTGCAACTATTCTTAAAAGTAAACAAGCAACTGAAACCACTATTACGATTATTGAAACATTCTCTAAAATAAGAGAACTATCAAGAACAATCAAAGAATTGTCAGATGTAAAAAATGATGATGAACAAAAAACTCTTATGCAAAAAAGTGGGGCGATTATTGCTGAAGTATTAGATAATGACCTAGAAACTGATGGAACTGAAACTACTGTCGAAATAAATTTTGCTGTGCTTAAATTTAAGCATACAATAAAAAAACAAAAATAAAAACATTCAATTATTTAACGAGAGGATACTAATGAGTAAAAGAAAAATTTGTGTATTTGTAGGAAGTAGAGCTAATTATAGTAGCATTAAATCTGTTATGCGTGCCGTAAAAGCACATCCTAATTTAGAGTTACAAGTTGTTTTGGGAGCATCAGCTTTACTAGATCGTTTTGGAAGAGTTGAAAATCTGATTAGAAAAGATGGATTTGAGCCTGATTTTACTTTTCATAATATAGTAGAAGGTGAAAGCCCCGTTACAATGGCTAAATCAACAGGATTAGGAATGATTGAATCTGCAATGGTTCTTAATAATTTAAAACCTGATTTCGTTGTTATTGTTGGAGATAGATTTGAAATGATGGCTATGACATTATCAGCTGTTTATATGAATATAAGAGTTGCTCATACAATGGGAGGAGAGGTTACTGGAACAATAGATGAAAGCATTAGGCATGCAATTACAAAATTTGCACATTTACATTTTACAGCTAATGAAGATGCTGCTGAACGAGTTCGAAAAATGGGAGAAGAAAGTCAATATGTGTATGATATAGGTTGTCCAAGAATAGACTTAGTTGCAGAAGAATTAGAAAAAGACTCTTATGAAGTATTGAAAAATGAAGATATATTTAAATCGTTTGGTGGTGTTGGGAATAAAATTAATCTAAAAGAACCATTTTTGCTTGTTTCGCAACATCCTGTTACAACAGAATTTGGAACAAATAGAGCGCAAATAGAAGAAACTCTAAAGGTATTAAATAAATTACAAATGCCTACTATTATGTTATGGCCAAATATTGATGCAGGGAGTGATGATATTTCTAAAGGCATTAGAACTTTTAGAGAAAATAATAATCCTAAGTGGTTACATGTTTTTAAAAATTTACCTACGCATATTTACATTCATTTGATGAATACAACAGCTTGTTTAATTGGAAATAGTAGTTCTGGAATTCGAGAAAGTGGGTTTATAGGAACTCCTGTTGTAAATATTGGAACGAGACAAAATCTACGAATGAAAGGCGAAAATGCGATTAACGCAGATTATAATTATAAAGATATTTTATTATCTGTAGAAAAACAAATAAAACATGGC
>JAOZMT010000073.1 GCA_029934175.1 Victivallales bacterium
AAATCCTGTTATCCTGTCAAAACAATTGTTGGACGGCATTAAAAACAACGCCTATTTTTTAAGTGTAACTTGACACAAACTCAAAAATTATTGATATTATTTAATTAAAAGTTTGTATTTAAAATAAAAACTATTAAATTATATAAATTGTAAGTAAAATATGAAATTAGCAAAAAAGGAGTTTGAATTAATGGGAAATGGTCAACCATATACATCGGAAGAGTTTTGGGATATATATATAAATAAAAAAATATTAGATAGTTATGATGAAATATGTGAGTTTTTCTCACATGAATTGCCGAATGACTTTATGAAAAACTATGATGTAATTGGGATAGTGATTGAGACTTCAGGGAAACATAAAGATGCAAAAGAATTTGAAAAGACTATTAAATTTATTGATATTATCAAAGAAAAACAACCTGAACTTTATCAAGAAGCGTTCAAGTATTTTGATGAGTTTTTAATATGTTATAACTGTTTTTATAAAAAATATGATATTGCAGATGCTGCTTTTTCTAACTTTAGAAAAAATCCTACAAAAGATTTTGATTTATATTCAGTCGCATCAAAAAAACTTCTTTTTTATAATGTAAACGATAATATATGCTCTGCGGCAATTGAAAATTTAGATGCAGTAGAGGAGCATCCAGACTTATTGTTTGGTGCAGTTCTTGAATTATTGAAGTTTAATACTTTTTTCATTTTAGAGGATGTTTATGAAGACTATATAAAAACTAAAAACTATAATCATGAAAAATTTCTAGAACAAGTTGAGAAGTATGACTGGGAAGATACATTTTTGAATTCTATAGACAAGGGGCTAACCTCAGAACTAGATATAGATTTAATAAAGAAAAACTTTATAAATGACCGAACTACAACAATTTTTGTGTTGGAGGGTTATTTCTTGAAATATATGAAAAAACGAAATTTTTCATTTCCTTTAACAAATATTATTTGGGATTCTTTGTTTAAAGCTCATGAGTATCAATTTTCAAACGATAAAAATATAAAGTATTCTATTGATGAGTTCTTTTTTATTAACATTGAATCATTAACCAAGAGTATTAATTGGCATAAAGGTGGTTTTATGTCATATAATTTTGACGAAGCTTTTGCCTCATTATGGGGTAGTGTTTATATTTATGATTTTTTACTTTCAAGTAATCTTATTACAAAAGAAACTTATGATAATTTTATAAATATATCTAAAATTGTAAAAGGATACATTATTGCAGAGGATATTAGCAGGTTATGGGAATATAATTTTATTCATACTTGGGAAAAGCCTGATGGTATTTCAGAAGTAGAATTTGTTCAAGAGGAAAAAATCTTTGCTAAAACAATAAATTTAAAAGGTTACTCTTTTGAAAATTTAAAAGAGGAACTAGTTGAGGAACTTGATGCAATCGGTGAATTAAAGGATTTTATAAAAGAAGCAGAGAAAAAAGAAGGCGGTCTGTTTAAAGAAATAGAACCATATATTGAGCAGAAACCATATATTGCACCAGAAAAAATTAAGCCAAATAGTAAATGTCCATGTGGTAGTGGAAAAAAATATAAAAAATGTTGTTTAAATAAATAAAAGGAGATTATTATGGGAAAATTAATTAGTGGAATACTAATTTTAGTCTTGATTGCAGGATGTTATTCAACAGTTCCAATAACAGGACGAAAAGTAGAATTTAAAGCATCTAGTAGTCAAGTTGCAAAGGTTGCTAAACTTGCAAGTGATGAGATTTTGTCAAATCACAAAATCTTTAATGATTATAATTGTCAATTAATTTTAAAAAGGATGCAACCAATTGCTTCTGACGCACTTAATGATTTTTTTGGTGGATGGAATGATTGGGAATTTATTCTTATTCAAGATAATAAACCAGATATTTATTGCTTTGAGAAAGGCAAAATAATTCTTACAAGTGGGCTATTTTCAATATTAAAACATGATGCTGACTTTATGCTTTTGGTAGGTCATGCAGTAGCTCATAAATATTCCTATCATTACGATGAAAGACTTTATGATGTGCCAATAAATATACAAGAAAACAAATTACCAATTGAACTTAAAAGATATTTAGGATTACAAGATGATAAGATATATCCTTTTACTACTTTTCATGAAAAAGAGGCTGATTATTTAAGTATGAGATTTTTAGCTAATTCAGGATATACCCCTATTGCTGGCGTTTCTTTTTGGGAATCAATAGATAAAAAAATACATAGATTGGCGTATAAATATGTAGGTTCAAAGTATTCCAATGAAAGCTATGACTCAATTGATAATAAAAAGTTTTATAAAGAAGTTGATAAGCAAATTAAATTTTATACTCCATTCTTTTTTAAAAAGCATAAAATTACAAAAAAAAGAATTAAAGCATTAACAGAGTCCTTGCAAGATACACTGAAATTATATAAGTCTCAAGAAAATAAGAAAAATTTAGGAACTATTTATACAGGAATACCTAAATCTATATTAGTAAGAAAACGGAATATTGTAACAAAGAAACCTGTTTATACTAAAGAAACAATAACATTAGATCCATCAAAAGAAATGCCAAAAAATATGATAAAAAAAATAAAATAATAGTTTTATTTACAAAATTATTATCTTTTTTTGAAATTTATGATATATTAACACATTCTCAAGTTTTATGACTTTGAGAATTTAAATAAAAGAATAACAAAAGGAGTAACGATGAATAACGAATATTTGGAACGAGCAAAAAAACATATACCTAATGCACAAGCATTATGTGTTGCAGTAGGAAAACGCTCAGAAGCTTTAGCAAGTGGAGATAGACCTTTATTAAAGCATCATGAAAGTGACTTTATAAATGTAGCTCTTCTTGAAATAGCAGAAGGACTAATTAATATTCAACCAAAAGCTACAGAAGAAGTAGAAGATTAGAGGTAGTATATTATGAGTAATGCACAAGTCGCAATTGTAATGGGAAGTAAAAATGATTTACCTAGTTTAAAAGGTGCATTTAAAACTTTAAAAGAATTAAATATTAGCTGGACTGCAAAAGTTATTTCAGCGCACAGAACTCCAAAAGAAGCTTTAGAGTTTGCGAGTGGAGCTGAAGATGCTGGTATAAAAGTAATAATTGGCGTTGCTGGAATGGCGGCACATCTTAGTGGTGTAATTGCTGCTCATACAACTTTACCTGTTATTGGTTTACCAATGGCTTGTCATCCTTTTGATGGAATGGATGCGCTTTTAGCAACTGTTCAAATGCCTCCTGGAATTCCAGTTGCATCTGTTACTGTTGGTGCTGCTGGTGCTAAAAATGCTGCTCTTTATGCAGCTTCTATTTTAGCTCTTTCTGATTCTGAAATTTCTAAAAATTTAAAAGAGTTTAGAGCAAAACAAACAAAAGTTGTTCTTGAAGCTAATAATAATCTAGATAAAGAAATTGAAGATTTGATTCAAGAATAAAAGAATGCAAGAATTTATAAATTCTTTTTGTTCTTTAAATGAACCTCAAGATTTATATGAGGTTAGAATTCAATCAGCTTGGAATGATATTAATTCTAAGCAATCTTTTTTATCGGTTGATAATCAAGAAATCACGATTCACTCTCCTGGAACTTGGAATACTGAGGCTGGTCCAGATTTTCAGAATGCAAAAATTTCTATAAATGATAAAATCATTACGGGAGATATTGAAATTCATTATAACAGCTCAGATTGGCTAAAACATGGTCATTCTGAAAGCCCGTTATATGATAATGTTATTCTTCATGTGGTATATCATCATGATTCAAAGAATAAAGAACTTGACAGATTTCCATCTATTGTCATATCATCATTAATAAAAGAAACTTCAAACAATGATGTTATAGAAAAAATTCATAATGGTTTGTGTTCAGACATTTTCTCATCAATGAAAGATGATGAACTTTTGAATTTTTTCAAAGCAGCAGGATTGCAAAGATTTCAAGACAAATCTGAAATGTTGATAAAAGAGATGTTATCTGATGATGGCAACCACATATTATTAAAAAATTTATTTGAAAGTATGGGTTATAAAAAGAATAAAGATAATTTTATTGAACTGTATAATCGTCTATCAAAATATCCAGCAAAAACAAGAGCTAAATATTATAAAAACATTCTATGGGGCGAGTCAGGAGTTATGCCAGATCCAGCTGTTGCTATTGATGTTTCAGATGAAATGCTTATTTTTATAAAAAACATTTGGTCTAAATGGTGGGATATAAGAATTGAGCCAAAGCAAAATATTGTTTGGAATCGTTCAGGACTACGACCTTTAAATTCTCCAGAGCGAAGAATTGCAGCTATTACAGGATTAATTGATTTAATCACACTAAAACCTCTTTCTTTTTTCAAAAAGTTACTTTTAGAAAATCCTACAAAGAATGATTTTTGGAATATTTTAAAAACAGAATTAACTATTAAAGATTCTTTATGGGGGTTGCATTCAAACTTTAAAGATAAAAGGGAAAAAAGTGCATCTGTTTTAGGAGAAAAAAGATTATTAGATTTAACAATTAATGTTATTTTGCCTGCGATTTATGCAAATTGTAAAATCAAAAAAGAACATAAAACTGCACAAATCGCAGAAAAAGTTTGGTTAAATCTGCCTAAATCGCAAAATAATAAAATTATCAAAACCGCTATTTCTCGTTGGTTAAATAAAGAAAGAGCCGACTTTAAAATTAAAAATGCATCAGCTCAACAAGGAATAATCCATTTGTATCGTAATACTTGTGAAAAATATTATACTGATTGTGCTGTGTGCTTATATCGTAAAAAATAGGAAATAATTATGTCAGGAAAATTATATATCGTTGCAACACCAATTGGGAATTTAGAAGATATTACAATGAGAGCATTGCGTATTTTAGGAGAAGTTGAGCTTATCGCAGCAGAAGATACTCGTCGTGCAAGAAAATTATTATCGCACTATGATATCAAAACAAAATGTATTAGCTATCATACTCACAATGAACATTATAAAACAGATTCTTTATTGCAAGATGTTTTGAATGGAACAAGTCTTGTTGTTTTATCAGATGCTGGAACGCCATGTATTGCAGACCCAGGTTTTTTAATTATAAGAGAAGCTATAAAATTAGAAATAGAACCAATTATTATACCAGGGGTTTCTTCTTTAACATTTTCTGCATGTGCCGCAGGGTTACCTGTTGATTGCTTTGCTTTTTATGGTTTTATTCCTGTGAAAATTGGAAGAAGAACTAAGATGTTAGAAAAGATAAAAACAGAAGATAAAACAGTCTTCATCTTTGAATCTCCACATCGTATGAGTAAATTATTACTTCAAATTAGTGAAATAATATCCCCAACTGCACAAGTCGCAGTTATTCGTGAAGCGACAAAAATTTATGAAGAAGTTATTCGCGGAAGTGCTAGCGACTTAGCGGAACAGTATAAAGATAAAAAATGGAAAGGAGAATGTGTTGTAGGAATTAGCAGCAAGGAATGAAAAAATTAAAGGATACGACGGTAATTTTTATAATAGTTGCACTAATCGCAAGTATTGTTAGATTTATTTATTTTGATGAAATTTCATCTTCTCCACTTAGAAATTATCATCTTCTGAAAGGTTGTGATATGCGAAAATTATTGCACAATGGATTAGTATTTGGCAACTCTGGAATTTTTTCACTTTATTCTTTATTAATATATGTTTTTCAAAAGCCTATAGTTATTATTTTTGTCCAACTATCCTTAGGCGTTATAACAAGTTTACTTATTACTTACATTGCATTAAAATCTTATGGCAACAAAATAATTGCACTAATCGCAGGTTTTATATTTGCGGTTTATGCACCTAGTTTAATTTATGAAGGTTTTTTATTAAAAGAAAGCATATTTTTATTCACAGCAACATTATCTTTAGCATCTTTATTCTTTTTCGATAAGAAACATAATCCTCTTTTTTATTTTCTAGAAGGAATTGTCTTACTTTTACCATTTACCATACGATTTTCTGGAATTTTATGGTGTGCTATTGCAATATTATATTTCTTTTTATATCTTTACTATCAAGATTTTAAATTCAAATTGACTTTGCAAAATTGTAAATCTTTTATTTCAAGAAAAACGACAATATTATTTTTATTAGGCGTTCTCTCGACAATCATTTTTGTTGGCAGTTTCAATTATTCGCGTGGAGGAAATTATAATCCACTTATAACAAACTATTCTTATGTTTTAGATATAGGAGCAGTGAAAAATGCAAAAAGTGTAAATAGTGAACCGACTGTATTAAAATCTGCGACTTATGCAAAAAAAGATACTTTTCTTGAAATATATGCATTAAAACTATTCCGAGTTTACAATGTTTTTCATGCACCAAATAATATTAATTACAACTATATTTATTCTTTAGCATTTTCAAAAATCATCTTATTATCTCCACTTTTATTAGCTCCAACTGTTTTATTAGGGATTCTTTTAATTATGATAAATTATTTCAGAAAACGCTCTAAAAAAATCTTTTTTGATCAAAAAAACAGTTTTATATTAATATTATTTTTAATATCATTTACAATTCCACTTTGTGTATTTTTACCACTTGGAAGATACAAAATAATATTATTACCTGCCTCCATACCTATTGCGACTTATGCAATTTTAACTGTTTTTCAATTTCTGAAAAAGAAAAAATATTTATATTTAATTTTAACCATTTCAGCCTATTTTTTGTTATTTTATTTTTTAAAGCCTAATACAACCCCAGAACGAGATATGGATTACAGACTTCATGCAATAGCGATAACAAACATAAAACAAGGAGATAAGAATGCAATTCCTTATGCTTTAAAAGCATATCAATTAAAAGCATCACTTAGAAATTTAACTTATTTAAGCAATTTATTAATGTCTAATGGTTATTTTAAAGAGGCTAATGATTGTTTATTAAGTCAATATGACAAATATTCTAATAAATTTGATTACATTATGATGTTATCATCTTCTTGCTTGGGATGTGGAAAAGTTAAAAATGCTATTTCAATTTTAAATAATTTACAAATTCCTATAGATAAAACACGAAAATTTAATTATTTTTATCAATTTGGAGAGTGTTATAGAATGATTAAAGACAAAAAAACAGCATTAAATTATTACAAAAAAGCAGAGGAATATATATCTACAAAAAATCAAAAAAACTTGTTATATACAGGATTTAAGAAGTTATAAACTTTATCCAAATCCGTATTTATCAGCTCAATCAGCGTTCTATATGAAATTTTTATTTTATAATTTTTGAATCTTTATTATTTGCAAATTCTATAGTTTTAACTTTTTCCCATTTTTCATTATTTTTAAAAAGTAATGTATTATCATCATTCATTGCATAATTATTATTTGCGAAGTGTGCAACAGCAGCAGGAAAAACTTCCCAATCTCCATTTATTTTTAAAGTTTCTTGATTATTTTTAGCTATGTTTTCAAGTATATCATTAAATCCACCTTTAGGGCGAAAATTAGGGCGTGATTCATATATTTTTTGCAATATTTTTAAATCAAATCCCTCTAAATCTATAGGAACTTGTTGTGATACTCCTAAAATTGGTCCAGTATCCATTTCTCCGCCTTTGCCAGTATAATTCTGTGCGATGATTACGCTAGACCTCATAGAACTATATCCATTTAAAATAGCTATTTCAATTGGAATTGTATGCAAACCTACTAATATTCGCTTAGAATCTTTTTCTACAGTTAAATCTCCTGGATGAACATTTAAACATGGAAAATCTGTTGTAATATTTGATAAAGGCACAAAACCTGCCAATAATCCAAAATCAATATCAAAAGGTTTTATCAGTTCACGCAAAATATTAGTCCATTCATCTCGAATAAATCTTCCTTTTTCTGATTTTAAAGAGACTCTTGTTTCTCCTCTAGCCTTGTAGAATTCTTTTATATCAAGCACAACTGTTTCTAATCCGAATTTCGATGATATATCAAAAGCACGGCTTGAATTCGGATTATCTGTGACAATTATCTTTGGAGTCCAGCTATTATTATAGTCTTGTAGTGTTTTCAGAAGGTTTTCTGCATTAGTTCCACTGCCACTTAAAAATATGGCAACATTGGGCTTTTTGCCCGTTTTCAATAAGTTTTTCATATAACACCTTAAATTTTAATAAAAATTTGATTAAATTATTTAATTTTCCGTAAATATGATATAAACTATATGATATTTAAAAAATTTCAAATAATAATCAATAAAAATATTGAAAAAATCTGGCTTGTTCTTAACTACATCCAAAGAATATGATTTTTCTAGACAGGATTTTCAGGATAAACAAGATTAATATTTGAAATTTTCATATTCTTATACTGTGAACGGTTGAAAAATATACTTTTTGAAAGATGATAACAA
>JAOZMT010000074.1 GCA_029934175.1 Victivallales bacterium
GATAATTTAATTTTTTACAAATTTTTATTATAAATAATTTGAAAAATTTTCAAACTATGCTATTTTAAAACAAAATATTATTAACATTATACTTTATTATAGTATAAAATAAACAAGGGAATCAAAAAATGTCAGAAGAATTACAAGGTTTGCTTAATCGAATTCAAGAAGAAGGTGTTAAAAAAGCAGATGATGAGAAAGCTCAAATCATTGCTAACGCACAAAAAGAAGCTGATTCTATTATAGAAAAAGCTAAATCAGAAGCTGAAAAAATCATAAAAAACGCTGAACTAGATGCAAATAAAAGTGAGGAGCGTGCAAAATCTGCAATACAGCAATCATCAAGAGATATTGTATTATCTTTAAGAAAATCCTTAGAAAATAGATTATCAAAAGTGGTTGCAAATTCTCTTGGAGATGCAATGACTCCTGAATTAATGGGGAAAATTTTATTGATTATGGTTGATAATTATTGCAAAAACAACCCTAATACTGACCCTGATATTGAAGTCCTATTAACTGAAAATGATATGGACACTATGCAAGCTTTATTTAATGGAGCTCTTTTGAAAGATTTAAAAACAAATCCTGAAATATCACTAGGACACGATTTTGCTGCTGGGATAAAAGTTGGATTTAAAGGAGATGATATCTTCTTTGATTTCTCAGATGATGCCATTGCTGACATTATTTGTAAGTTCATAGGACCTAAATTATCTGAAATGCTAAAATCTCAATAAAAACAATGAGCACTTTTTATTATTTTATATCAACTCTTCCTATGTTAAACATAGAAGAGACTCCATTCTTTACACTTGAGGAATTTAAATCTTCTGCAAGAGATTGGATTAATGATAATGAAAAAGAGATTTTAGATAACTTAACATTAAATCTTTCTAAAGATAAAAATATCTCATCAACTGTATCTGAAAAATGGAATGATTATGAGACTTTTTTAAGAAACTTACTTGCTTCATCAAGAGGTAGCAAGCTCTCAAGAGAATCTGATCTTTTTTTGAGGGAATGTTCAGACTTCTATATAAATACACAAAACGCAATTTCTGAAATATTAAATAATGATTTAAATCCATTAGAAAAAGAAAAGGCTATAGACAAATTACGATGGGATTTTTTATCCGACTTGGAGTCAGAGTATTCTTTTGAATTTGAAATACTTTGTGTTTACAAGTTGAAATTAATGTTATGCTTAAAGTGGAGTAGAAAAACAAACGAATCTGGAAATGAAAATTACGATAAAATTGTAGATGATTTGTTTTCAGGATTTAATAAATAAAATTATAATAAAATTAAAAATAGGAGAATAAGACGATATGCTTGATAATAATAGCGGTAAAATTTATAGTGTCAATGGTAATATGATTACTGTCCAATTTGATACTTTTGTAACGCAAAATGAAATTGCTTATGCTGTCCTAAATGATGCTAAACTTAAATGCGAAGTTATTCGTGTTCGAGGCGATAAAGCTGATTTACAGGTTTTTGAAGATACCAAAGGATTGAAAGTTGGTGGTCTTGTTGAATTTACAGATGAATTATTAACTGTAGAACTTGGACCAGGTCTTTTAACTCAAGTTTATGATGGACTTCAAAATCCTCTAGATAGTTTAGCTGAACAAACTGGTTTTTTCCTTCAAAGAGGTGTTTATTTACCTCCTTTAGATAGAGATACTGAATGGGATTTTAAATCTACAGCTAAAGTTGGAGACAAGCTTATTGCAGGAGATAAAATAGGATCTGTTCTAGAAGGGATTTATGACCATTGGATAATGTTGCCATTTTCCTTTAAAGGAACTTGGGAAATTACTGAAGTTAAACCTAATGCAAAATATAAAGTTCTTGATATTGTTGCTATTGCTAAAAATGAAAAAGGCGAAATAAAAGAAATTTCAATGATGCAAAAATGGCCTGTGAAAATTCCTATTAAATGCTATAAAGAAAAGTTATTACCAGAAAAAACTCTTATTACACAGCAAAGAATCATTGATGCATTTTTCCCTGTTGCTACTGGAGGAACTTTTTGCACACCTGGACCTTTTGGTGCAGGAAAAACTGTTTTACAACATGCACTGAGTAAATTTGCAGAAACTGATATTGTTGTTATTGCAGCTTGTGGAGAACGAGCAGGAGAAGTTGTTGAAACTTTGAGAGAATTTCCACATTTAGAAGACCCTAAAACAGGTAAATCTTTAATGGATAGATCAATAATTATTTGTAATACAAGTTCAATGCCAGTTGCATCTCGTGAAGCATCTGTTTATACTGCGGTAACACTTACAGAATATTATAGACAAATGGGATTAAATTGTTTATTACTTGCGGATTCTACATCTCGTTGGGCTCAAGCTCTGCGTGAAATGTCTGGTCGCTTAGAAGAAATTCCTGGAGAAGAAGCTTTCCCTGCATATCTTGAATCTTTAATCGCTGGCTTTTATGAAAGAGCTGGATTAGTTAAATTAAATAATGGTTCTACTGGTTCTATTACAATTGGCGGTAGTGTAAGTCCTGCTGGAGGAAACTTTGAAGAACCTGTTACTCAAGGAACTCTAAAAGTTGTAGGTGCTTTTCTTGGACTTTCAAGAGAACGCTCAGATGCACGACGCTTTCCTGCAATACATCCTTTAGAAAGTTGGAGTCATTATAAGAGTATTCTAGCTCAAGAAGATATTGATTATGCTAGAGAAACTTTGAGCAGAGGAAATGAAGTTGAGCAAATGATGAAAGTTGTTGGTGAAGAAGGAACTCATATTGATGACTTTATATGTTATCTTAAATCAGAATTTTTAGACTTTGTCTTTTTACAACAAAATACTTTTGATAAAGTTGATGCTGCTACAAGTGAAGAGAGACAGATTTTTGTATTTGCAAAAGTTTTAAGTATTTTAAAATCTAATTTTGATTTTACAGATAAAGATTTAGCTCGTAGATATTTTGCAGAGCTTCGCCAAATTTTCACTGACTGGAATTATATATCAGATAAAACAGAAGAGTTTCGTAGTCATGAAGTAACTCTTGATAATAAAGTAAAGGAGCACAGCAATGCGTAAAGTATATCACAAAATTATTCATATTGCAGGTAATGTTATAACAGTTGAAGCTGATAATATTGGTTATGGAGATTTAGCAGAAGTAACAAGTAGACAAGGAGTCTCATTAGCACAGGTTATTAGACTTGAAGGCAAAAAAGTTTTTGTTCAAGTATTTGCTGGAGCTCGTGGTATTTCAACTAATGATGAAGTTAGATTTATTGGTGAACCTATGAAAGTTTCTTCATCAGAAAACCTACTTGGAAGAGTTTTTACTGGAGGTGGATTGCCTAGGGATAGTAAACCTGCTATTAACGATGATCTTATCGAAATTGCTGGTCCTTCTGTTAACCCAGCGAAAAGAATTATTCCGAAAAATATGATTAGAACTGGAATTCCGATGATTGATATTTTTAACACTCTTGTCGAATCTCAAAAATTACCTATCTTTTCTATTGCTGGTGAACCTTACAATGAAGTTTTGGCTCGTATTGCAATGCAAGCTGAAGTTGATGTCATTGTTTTAGGTGGAATGGGACTTAAATATGATGATTATTTGAAATTTAAAAATACTCTTGATGACGAAGGTGCTTTATCGCATACTGTTATGTTTGTTCATACTGCATCAGATCCAATTGTAGAATGTTTATTAGTTCCTGATATGGCTCTTGCTGTTGCTGAAAACTATGCAATTAAAGGTAAAAAAGTTCTTGTGCTATTAACAGATATGACAAATTATGCAGATGCAATGAAAGAAATTGCTATTACAATGGAGCAAATTCCATCTAATCGTGGTTATCCTGGTGATTTATATAGTCAGTTAGCTGCAAGGTATGAGAAAGCTGTTGATTTTGATGGAGCTGGTTCGATTACTATTTTAGCTGTAACAACTATGCCTGGTGATGATGTAACGCATCCTGTTCCAGATAATACTGGATATATTACAGAAGGACAATTCTACTTGAAGAATGGAAGAATTGAGCCATTTGGTTCTTTAAGTCGTTTAAAACAACAGGTAAATGATGATACTCGTTCTGACCATAGAGATATTATGAATACAATGATTCGTATGTATTCAGAATACCTTGAAACGAAAGAAAAGCAATCAATGGGATTTCAATTAAGTAATTGGGACAAAAAACTTATAAAATATGGTGCTCAATTTGAGGATACTATGATGAATTTATCTGTTAATATTCCATTAGAAAAAGCTCTTGATTTAGGATGGCAAATTCTTGCAGACTGTTTTGATAAATCAGAAACAGGAATTAAAACAGATCTTTTAAACGAGTATTGGCCTAAATAACTTAGGAGTCTTTTATGAATAAAGAATTAACTAGAGAAGAGCAAGTTAAAATAGCTTTAAAAAGTAAGACTATCAAAAGGGCTAGTGAATGGAATTTAGAAAATTCGAGCGATGAATATGATGAAAAAAAGTATATTAAAAGCTGTAAAAATAATCTTAAATATGTCAAAAATTTAAAAATAGGAAATTTTTAAATGATGACAGAAGATGAGTTTGAAAATAAAGTCGCTAGTCGTGTTTCACTTACTTTAGATCTTTTTGATATTTTTCTAACTTCAAAGTCTGAATTTAAAGATTTTGAGGTTAAAATAAACATCAATAAACTTGTTCAAGCTATTCGTGATTATTTTAAAAGAAGTGAAAATTTTAAAGTAATTCATAATATGACTAATGGGAAATTTACAAATAGTGCTAAAAGGGCATCTTTAACAATGCTTAGTTTATCTCTAAATAGTCCATTATATGTAGATAAGTTTGCGGATGAATATCCTGATGAAATATTATTTATAAATGAAATGTTTGCAGTTTATATGGGGTTAGGTCATTTTGAGATATCTAGACCTTGTATAAATGAGCAATTACATAGTGAATTAATATATTTATTGCATTTTGAACCGCCTACATTAAAAAGTTTGATTGTTATGTTAAATAATATTTTCAGATGTGATCAAGATGTTATTACAGATATGTATGCAAATAAAGCAGGGGTTTAAATTATGCTTACTTTTGATAAACCTATCCAAGTAGGAGATAAAAAAGTTTATGGAGCTACGGAATTTTCTGGTAATGATGCCTTTGGTTCTTTTGGCTCGTTTGAAAATAGTGAGATATCATCTAAGGATATTGATTGGAGTGACACAAGTTATGATAAAGGAATTTGTGATATGATAAAAAGAGTATTGGCTGAAGAAGGTATTGAATATAAATAATAGGTTTAAAAATTATGGCAAAAATAAAATTAACTAAAAGTGAATTAAAAAGTCAACGAGATTCTATGAAGCAATTTCAACGGTTTCTTCCTACTTTATTGTTGAAAAAACAGCAGTTGCAAATGGAAATGCGTAATTGTCAAGCACGATTAAGAGAAAACGAAGCTGAAGAAAAAGCATTAAAAGAAGATATTATGTCTTGGATTTCAGTATTAGGAGGAAAAGAGGTTTTTAAAAATATCTCTTCTCTAATATCTTTGACTGAACTTAAAACATCTTCTCAAAATATTGCAGGGGTAGAAGTTCCGATTTTTGAATCTGCTGTTTTTAAAGAAGTTGAATATGATTTGTTTATAGAACCTTTGTGGTATGATTCTGCGATTGATGCTATAAAGAAAACTATTGAAATAAAAGCTGCACATAAAGCAATAGAGGAACAATATAGATTAATTCAAAAAGAGTTGCAAACAACTACTCAGAGAGTTAATTTATTTGAAAAGATTAAAATTCCTGAATGTAAAAGTAATATTCGTGTAATTCAAATATATCTTGGTGATCAACAAACGGCTGCAGTAGGGCGTTCAAAAATTGCAAAAAGAAAAATGCAAGAAGGAGAAGTAGCATGATTGTTAAAATGAAAAAAACGACTATAGTTTGTTTAAATGAACAGAAGCATAATGCTCTTGAAAAATTACAAGAATTAGGAGTTATGCATATTGGCACTTCTTCTGAAAAACCAACGACTGAATCATATAAAAATATGGAAAAAAATGTTTCTGAAGTGAAAAAAACATTACAGGCTTTAAATTCAAGAAGAAAAAATGAGCAAAATTCTAAGTTTTCAAAAGTTCCAGAATTAGACATTTGTGGTCTAACTATTGAAGCTCTTGAAGACTCAAAAACTCTAAGTAAACAACTAGATAAATTAAAAAAAGATGAGAAAGCGCTTGCTCCATGGGGTAACTTTTCTCAAGAGACTATGGCTCAAATCACAGATAAAGGTGTTTTTATTTATCTTTGCTCAGGCTCTCAAGAAAATATTGATAATTTACCTGATAATGTAACAGTTGAAGTAATAAATAATGAAGGTCCTGTATTACATTTTGCGGTAATAGCAAGTGAAGTAATTTCTAATTTACCAGAAGTTCAGTTGCCAAAACAATCATTAAGTAAAATTGTTGAAGGTATTTCATCTTTAGAATCAAGGGTCGCTGATCTTGATAAAAAATTAGACCAATTAGCACATGAATATGATAGAATTTTATTATTTTCTGAAGAAAAAAATAATGATTTGGAATTTGTTTATCATCGTGATATGATGCAAGAAACTAATGATTTAGCATATCTTACAGGTTTTGTTCCTATTTCATCAGAAGAAGAAATTAAAAAAGTTGCCTTAGAAGATGGTTGGGCTATAGTTCTTAAAGAACCTTCTACTGATGATAATGTCCCAACATTAACTAAAGTCCCTAAAATTTTTGAAATATCTAAACCTATTTTTGATTTTATTGGAATTGCACCTGGATATAAAGAATGGGATATTAGTCCTTGTTTCTTAATATTCTTCACAATCTTCTTTGGTATGATTGTTGGAGATGCTGGTTATGGTGCATTATTTTTAATAGCTGCAATTACCATGAAATTATTAATGAAAAATGAAAAAGCTAAGTTACCTTTAAATTTATTAATGGTTTTAAGTTCTTCTACAATTATTTGGGGAGCATTAAATGCAAATTACTTTGCAATTCCTACAGATATTTTACCTGAATTTTTAGTAAAATTAAAAACGCCGATGTCAACTTTACCTCCTTGGATTACTGGAATAGAAAAATATGCAGGATTATCTGTAGATGAAATCGTAAATAAAAATGTTCAATATCTATGTTTTATTATAGCTGCAATTCATTTGACTCTTGCAAGAGCTTGGAAGACAATGGTTTATTTTTCAAATAAAACAAAAGCGCTTGGTGAAATAGGTTGGGGAATGCTAGTTTTAGCTAACTTTTTTGTTGCTGTTGAATTAATAGTTTTCAATGGTTCTCTTCCGAAAAATCTAGTTTTTTCATTGATTGGAGGTGGAGTTTTATTAACATTGATTTCGATAAATTGGAAAGAGGTTGGTGATATTTTAAATTATCCATTCGGATTAATTGGGGCTTTTGTTGATGTATTATCATATATTCGATTATTTGCTGTAGGTCTTTCAACTTTTTATATTGCAAAAAGTTTTAATGATATGGGACTAATGTTACTAGAAGTGCATCCAGTCCTTATTGTAGGAACGATTTTAATCATGTTATTCGGACATGTCTTAAATATTTTGTTAGCATGCATGGGAGTATTAGTGCATGGAATAAGATTAAACACTCTTGAATTTTCTAATCACATGGGATTAGGATGGAGTGGATTTGTATTTAAACCATTTAAAAAATTTAAAAATAACTAAAAGGAGAGTTAATTATGGAACAAGAATTAATGGTGGCTTTAACAAAAGCTGGAGCATTTTCGGCAATCGCATTCGCAGCGATTGGGTCAGGACTAGGTTGTGGAGCAGCTGGAGCAGCAGCGGTAGGAGCATGGAAAAAGTGTTATGCACAAGGTAAGCCGGCACCTTTTCAATTAGCTGTTTTTGCTGGAGCACCTCTATCACAAACAATTTATGGTATGATTTTAATGTTTATCATAAATATGCAAGTGCAAGAAAAACCAGAAGCATGGCCTCTATTTCTAATAATGGGAGTTATTGCAGGTATTGCAATGGGAGTCTCTGCTTGGATGCAAGGGCGTGCAGCAGCTGGAGCTTGTGTAGCTCAAGCTGAAACAGGAGAAGGTTTTACTAATTATTTAACTGCTCTTGGTATTATTGAAACTGTTGCTATTTTTGCTATGGTATTTGGTATTGTTTTAATATTTATGTAAACTTTAAAAGTTTATAATAAACTATATGGGTATAAAGTAGAACTTCTACTTTATACCCTTTTTTTTGCCTAATTAGTGCTTAAACACTAAAGCACAACTTCTTCACTATAAAACAGGTAAAACTTAAAACTATTTGAATTTTCTCTAAAACAGAGCTCAAGTAGTTAA
>JAOZMT010000075.1 GCA_029934175.1 Victivallales bacterium
TGCCGGCGAGACGCGCGGCGCTCCGAGTAAATCGACAACCCCAAACAGCAGGCTGTCGTAATCTTTTTTAATGCTTTTCGAAGTTTTTTTTATTAATTCCACTGCCACTTACTGCCACTTAAAAATATGGCAACATTGGTTTTTTTGCCCGTTTTCAATAAGTTTTTCATATAATACCTTAAATTTTAATAAAAAATTGATTAAATTATTTGATTTTTCGTAAATATGATATAAACTATATGATATTTAAAAAATTTCAAATAAAAATAAAGGAAAATATACAAATGTTAAAAAAATCAATCTTAATTGCGATTTGTGCAATATCAATAAACTTCTCAGCTAACGCATTTTTCACTGAAGCATGGGATGGAACTTGTAACTTCTTTTCAGGAGCGTGGGAGTCCACTTGCGATGGAACTTTATCTGCTTGGAATTCAACTTGCAATGGAACTTCGTCTGCTTATGAATCTAGTATATCTTGGGTTGATGCAGAACGAAAAGATATATCAACAATTATTATAACAAGTAATTATTATAAGTCACGATTATTAGCAGATATAGTTCAGAACAGAACAGGTCAACCATATATTCTTGTCCCTACAGAGCCAAATGGTAAAATCTTTTTTTGTGGAAGTAATCCAGATATAGCAGATTTAGAAATTCATCCAACAAATTTGATGCAATTTTTAACTTTTGTAAATCCAGAAAGAATAATTTTATTAGGTGATGACTCCTATGTGCTTCCTGAATATAAAAATCAAGTAAAAAGTTATTATATTCCATGGATTGTTGGACAAGATAATTGGAATTTAAATGCAGATAGAATTGGTGCATTTTTTATGGATCCAACAATAGCAACAGAATATAGAGAAATTAAAGGTCGCTTAGAAACAGTAGGCGGATTTTATGTTCCTGCAAATCCTGCAACAAAAAGGAGATTACAATTAAAAACGCCTCCTTCTGTTAAAAAAACATTTAAACCATTGCCTGTTGTAACAAATACTAAACCTATAAAAGAAGAATCAAACATTGTTGTTAAGAAAAATATCAAAACAGAAAATGCAATAATTATTATCCCTGAAGTAACACCTAAAAATATAGACGATACTTTAAATGAACCACAAATCATTCTTCCTAGTGACGATCCTATTTTAATAAAATAAAATAATTTATATGAATAGTTTTTATCATAATGCTAAAAATACATTCACTGAATGTTTAAGAGAACCAATTTATTTAGTTTTATTACTCTTTGCACTAGTTTTAATAGCTTTTTTCCCTGCGTTCACACTATTTGTCTTTGGAGAACAAGTTAAATTGGTTATTGATAGTTCAATGGCAACAACGCTAATATTTGGTTTGATTTCTGCAGTATTATGTGCGAGTCATACAATATCAAAAGAAATGAGAAATGGAACTGTTTTGTTATTATTATCCAAGCCTATTTACAAATGGAGTTTTATTGTATCAAAGATTTTTGGCATATTTTTTGCTTTAGGAGTTTTTGTTTTTTTATGTAACTGTGGGACTATAATATCCCTTTTCACAGCAGAAGATGAATTTAGGTTTAATGAATATCTTTTTTATGGATTTTTAATTTCAATTCTTCTATCTCTTGCATTTGGTGGATTAAGGAATTACCTTTCACATGTATCATTTTCATCAAATTCTGTAAAAGCATTACTTGTCATTTTGCCTATTTTTTCGTTACTGACAATTTTCTTTGGCAAAGAGGTCGAAGGAATTAGTATGGTTAGTTTTTACTATGCTCTTTGTTTTATATTCTTTTCAGTTTGGATTATGTGTTCAATATCAGTTGCTTTGGCATCGAGATTAGATGTTGTTCCAAATCTTATTATATCATTTTTCATTTTTTCATTAGGATTAGTTTCAAACTATTTTCTTGCAGAAGGATTAGACAATAGTATTATTATGACAATTTGTTATGCAATTATTCCAAATTGGCAATGCTTTTGGATGGCAGATGCTATATCTAATAATTTAATTATTCCATTCAGTTTATTTATAAATAATTTTCTTTATATGATTATGTATGTTTCACTTGCATCTATTTGTGCAGTTGTTCTATTTCAAAATAAAGAAATTGCAAAAGGGGTTAGACAATAATGACAAACGAAAAATCTTATATTTTACTAGAAAAAAGTAAATCTTTATTTACTATATCATTAATTTTATTGATATATTCTCTCATTTCCATTTTAATGTATTCCATTTTAGGTATAACCTTAGAGTGGTTTGGTTTCAAAGCTTATGCTTTAACTATCGTTCCTTTTGCAATAATGGCTATTGTTGCACTCTTCGCAGTTTTCTATTCTTCGTTTTTCACTAGAATGATAAAAGATAATGAAGCACGCGAATTACTAAAGCAACAGAAAAGACAATCATCTTTTGAATTGACTGATAATGTAAAGTATGAAGGCGAGCGACTATTCAATTTATATCAACAATATGGTTCTTACGCAGTATCAATAATATCTGCAATTTTAATAATATCTTTAGTTATTTATTTTAGGAAATTTTATGTCATAAATTCTTCATTTTATGCAGAAGTTACTACGCCACTTCAAATATCATTTACTGCATTAATATCTGCATTTTTCTCATTTTTCAGTGGTGCTTTTTGTATTGGTCAATCACGAGAAAAGTATTTTAGAGTATTGCGTCCAGTAGGTGGTTGGCTTTTGTTTTCTGCATTTATTTCATTTTTAATCTTTATTTCAACAGTATTTAGTTATTTGAATCTTGAACAGGGTTATGATATATTAATAGAACCTATAAAATATATTCGCTACTTTATCATAGCAATTCTATATATATTAGGTGGAGAATTTTTACTTGGTATGCTTGCAGAAATTTATCGACCTAGATTAAATACAAGCTGGCAACCACCTTTTGAGAGTAAAATTCTTTCATTATTCACTGAACCTGGCGGAATTATTAAAAATTTTGCAAATACTCTTGATTATCAGTTTGGTTTTAAAATAACAAAAACAAGTGTGTATTCTTTCGCAGAAAATTATTTAATACCTTTAGCTATCATTTGGGTTTTAATTTTTTGGAGTTTCACAACAATAGTGAATGTTGAATCTAACGAAAATGCAGTTAGAGAACGCTTTGGGAAATTAGTTCAAGGAGCTGATGAAAAAGTGGAAGTTTTATATCCAGGAATATATTTTAAGTTACCTTGGCCATTTGAAAATGTAAAAAAAATATCAATTACACGCATTTATGAATCAAATCTTTTAAACAAGATAAAAATTAAAGAACCTGAAGTTATGCTTTGGCTGGAAAGCCATCATACAGATGACTCAAAATATCTGGTTGCTGCAAAAAATATTAACAAAAATAGTGATGTTACACCTGTTGCTTTATTAAATGTTTCTGTTTCTATTCAATATAGAATAAAAAAAGGTAAAGTTTTTGATTTTATATATTCTAGCAATAATGCAATTAAAAACTTTGAATTATTTTCAAAGAGTGCAATTACTGAATATTTAGCATCGTCGGATATGAGTAAAGTTTTGTCAAACCAACGCTCTGATATTTCATCAGATTTAAAAAAGGTAATTCAAAAAACAATAGATAAAGCTAAATTAGGAATTGAAATTTTACATGTTAATTTCCATAATGCACATCCTCCAACAAATGTATCTGCTGCTTATCAAAATGTTATTGCTGCAAAAGAAAAAAAACAAAAAGCGATTTTAGAAGCTGAAAAAGAAGCTGTTATTAAAAAATATACAACTGCTACTTTAGTAAATTCATTAAAATTAGAAAGTGAATCATACAAAGCTAGTAAAATTAAAATATCTGAAGCGGAAGGAGTAAGATTTACAACACAATCAAAGTCATACAATATTATGCCAAAGTTATTCAAATATAAAACATATTTTGATTTCTTAGAAAATGATTGTAAAAATGTTCGCAAATATATATTCTCAGATTCAATAAAGAAAAGAGTGTATGAAGTTAATATGGAAAAAGCAGAAAAACTTGACCTGCTAGATCCAGAATTTTAAAATAAATAAAAAGGGAGTCGATATGAGTGAAGAAAAAGAAAAAATAAGTTTATCAAAACATTTACCAACAGTAGTTTTAGGAGGTATTATAGTCGCAATATTTTTGACTTTAATATTTTCCTTTCAAATCAATTCTGATAAATTTGGAATTATAACAACTTTTGGGAAAAATCCTACTGCTGTTGAACCTGGATTACACTTTAGGTGGCCATATCCTATTCAAAAAATCACAAAATATGACTCGCGTCCAAGAAGTTTCAACGGTATTGCTGGAAGACTAGAAGAAACTTTAACAAAAGATGAACAAAGTATTATAGTTGGAATCTTTGTCCGATTTGTTATAGAAGACAAAGTTAAGTTTTTTCAAAATTTCAAAACAATGGCTCAAGCAGAGGAACTTTTAAATTCTCTTATGAGAGCAAAGAAAAATGAAGTTATATCGTCTCATAATTTTAATGAATTTATTAATATACAAGTTTCTGAAATACAAATACCGCAAATAGAAAATGAACTTCTAACAACTTTAAATTCTATTGTCAAAAAACAGTATGGTATTAATATTTTAGCTTCAAAAATCATTAATTTTTCACTACCTGAAAAAATAACTGCACAAGTCGCAGATAGAATGATTGCTGAAAGAAATGTTGTCGCCGAAAATACTATATCTCAAGGAAAAAGTGAAGCTCAAGGTATTAAAGATGAAGCTGATAAACAAAAAAATCTAAAAGTTGCAGATGCAATGGCTAATGCTAAAATTATTAGAGCTGAAGGCGATGCTATTGCTGCTGATTATTATTCTGCATTTAAAGAAAATCCTGAATTAGCCATTTTTCTAAAAAAATTAGATGCTATGAAAATTATAATGAGAAGTAAAACAACATTAATTTTAGATACAAATTCAGCTCCATTTGATATTCTTAAAATGGGTTCTGAAACTCTAAAACCACAAAACAAATAATTTTATATTATGGAAAATAAAAAAACAGTTAATCAAGGAGAACAATCTCTAGGAGTAAAAGCTTTCCAAAAAAGTTTACAAGTTGCATTTATTGCTTTAACTCTTGTAATTATTGGGATGGTTATATGGTATTTTACATTTAAGGGATATTTTACAATTGAATCTCAAGAGCAAGGTTTATTATTACGATTTGGAAAAATTGTTAAAGTTTGTCCTCCTGGGACTTATTGGGAACTCCCAGACCCTGTCCATAGTGTAATAAAAATACCAACTAATCAGCAAATTATTGAAGTTAATGATTTTTGGTTTGCTAACCAAAGTAAAGTAATAAAAAATAAGGAAGATGATAAATCAATTTTAGCTGGGCGTGATGGTTTTTTGATTACTGCTGACTCAAATATTGTTCATACTAATTGGGTTGTAACTTATTCTATTAAAAATCCTAAAAAATATTATTTGCAGACTTTAACTCCAATAAATCCATATAAAGACGATGATATTATAAAAACTGAAAATGGTTATCTTTTAGGATCAAGAGGACCTCAAACATTAATTCGAAATACTGTAGCATCTTCAATTTTAAGAGTTACAGCACAAACTAATATTGAAAATATTTTATATTCACACACTGAATACAGACAACAAGTTGAAAAAAATGCTTTTGATGCTATTGAAGCTTTAGACATTGGTGTTAAAATTGATAATATCTTTTTTGCAGAAAAACCAACGCCTCCTAAAAAGACTTTACCTTTTTTCCAAAAAGTTACACAGGCAAGACAAGAAAGTGAAACTGTCTTAACTAAGGCTCATTCTTATAAAGTCGAAACAACAAATCTAACAGTTGCGAACTGTGCAAAAATTATTGCTGAGGCTGAGGCTTATAGCAAAAGAATTGTATCTGAAATTAACGCTGAAAAAATTTATTTTGAATCTATTTTAGAAAAACATAAAAGCAATCCTAAAGTCGTTTTACTATCTTTATATACAGATATGCTAAATGAAATATTTACTACTGTTGAAGATAAATATATAATTCCTAGCGATAGTAATCAAGAAGTTCGTTTAAAATTAAACCCAGAACCTGATAAAACAAGAGATGATGTCATCGATGAGTTTAATCAGGCACGCAAAAAATAATAATATCTATGAAAGAAAATACACATAATCATAATGAAAGTTGTTGTTCCGATTCACATGAACATAATCATGAAGAACCAATGACTAAAGGTATAGCATGTCCTTGTGGCTGTCAAGCATCTGATGGAACTGCCCATCCTCGTGGAATGGTAAAATTAGGCGTTGTTATTTTAGGTGGAATTTTTATAATAAATTCTTTTTTATTGCAAGTCTTTTTTCAAGAATTAGACTTTGCTGCTGAAATAAGTTCTTTTGTGGGGGCTATTATTTTGGCTATTCCTATTATGGTTACTGCTATTAAGGACTTGTATAAAGGAACTTTTTATATGAATGAACTTGTCGCATTAGCGGTTTTAGCGGCTTTTTCTGGCGGAGAATTTCGTGAAGCTGGTATTATTTCTTTCTTTTTACTACTAACGATTATAATTGAATCTAGAACTGCCAGTGGAGCACAAAGATCTATTGAAGAATTAATAAAACTTACTCCTACTAATGCAAATAAATTAGTTGATGGCAATGAAATAGAAGTTAATGTTCTTGATTTAAAACTTGATGATATTATCAGAGTTAAGCCAGGCGAAAACTTCCCAATTGATGGTGTGATTATTGATGGATTAACTACTGTAAATCAAGCTTCTATTACTGGAGAGTCTATTCCTGCTGATAAAAAAATAGGAGATGATGTTTTTGCTGGAACGCAAAATATGACTGGTAGTATTGAGGTTAAAGTTACAAAATTAGGACGAGATACAACTTTAAGTAAGGTTAAAGATATGATAATTGATGCAGAAGAAACAAAAACTCCTGTTGTTAGAATTATTGATAAATACTCAACTTATTACACACCTGTTATTTTTATGTTAGCAGCTGTTACTTGGGGCGTTTTTGGTGAAATGAGTCGTGTTATTACTTTATTGGTCATAGCATGTCCATGTGCAATTGTCCTAGCAACTCCATCGGCTGTAGTTGCATCAATCGCTGCCGCTGCACGATTAGGTATTTTAATTAAAAATGTTAGAGACTTAGAACGAGCTTCAAAAATAAAATCTTTTGTTTTTGATAAAACAGGAACTTTAACAAAGGGAATCTTATCAGTTGGAAGACTTATGCCAGCCGAAGGTATTGAACCTGCTGAATTATTATTATCTGCTGCTTCTATCGAAAAACATAGTAATCATCCTACTGCAAAAGCTTTATTAAAACTTGCACAGTCCGCAGAAATTAACTTATTGGATATTTCTGATTTTGAAGAAATTCCAGGAAAAGGTGTTACCGCTATATTAAATGGTGATGAATATTCTATTGGGCGTGCGGCTTGGTTAGAATCTTTAGGTTTAGATATTTCAACAACTGAAATGCCATCTAAAGAGAATGAAGGCTCAAGTATGAGTATTGTTTATGTTGCAAAAAATTCAATTGTTACAGGTTGGATTGGCTTCAGTGATACTGTTCGTAAAGAGTCTTCTGCGATGATAGCAGATTTGAAAGCATTAGGCATTCAACAATGTTCTTTGGTTACTGGAGACCGTGAATCGGTGGCAAATAAAGTTGGTAATTTATTAAAAGTTGATGAAATTGTTAGTGAATGTTTACCAGAAGATAAAGTTGCATTTGTTGAAAAGCAAAAAGAAAATTATCTTGTGGCAGTAGTAGGAGATGGAGTTAATGATGCGCCAGCACTTGCATCTGGCGACTTAGGAATTGCGATGGGTGCAATAGGAAGTGATGTTGCAATTAACAGTGCTTCAATTGCTCTTATGACAAATAATTTAAATAGGATTCCACTTCTAATACAATTATCTAAAAAATCAGTTAATATAATAAATCAAAACCTCATTGCAGGGTTATTATTTGTTATTATAGGAATAATACTTTCAGTCTTTGGAATTATGAATCCTATACTAGGAGCAATGTTACATTCTGTAAGCACTCTTCTTATTCTTTTTAATAGTGCAAGATTAGTTAGAATGGGCGAAGAATATACAGTCAATGAAGAATAACAAAACTATGAATAAAATATTAATTTCTACGCTTACAACAATTTTATTATTTTCAACAACATTTGGTATCCTCTTTAAAAACAGTTGTGACGGCTTTTATTTATTATAAAATTCTTTTATTATTTATACTGATTAACAGAATTATTGTTGTGTGAATTAAAACCACAGATAAACACAAATTACCACAGATAAAAAAAATAAAAATCTGTGTTTATCTGAGTTTATCTG